>DASYUP010000613.1:0-15888 GCA_036001185.1 Thermoanaerobaculia bacterium | reverse complement strand
GACGTTCGGCCGCGCCGTCCGCAGCGCGCGGGCGAAACGCAACAGCCCCTTGGCCCGCATCCAGGGGTTGCGCGGCCAGCCGAGAGCAATCGCCCGCCAAGGGATACCGGTGCCCTGCAGCAGCGCGCTCACCGGCCCCTCCTTGCCGAGCCCCCAGACCTCCACCTCGGCCCCGCGGCTGTCGCGCAGCCAGCGCGCGAGCCCGCAGGCCTGCCGCTCGGCGCCACCCATCTGCAGACTGGGGATCACCAGCACGATCCTGGCACCGGTCAGTGGGTCGGAGCGCATCGGTTCTGCCGCAACCACTCTTCGAGGAAGAGGAGGAGCCAGAGGGGAGTGTCGATCTCGCGCACCAGCAGCTGGCGCAGGACGGTGGGCTCGAAGTACTCGAGCAGCGCGGACTTCGGCCCCAGCAGCCGTGCCTCGACCTCGGGAAGCAGGGCGCCGTTGCTGCTCAGCCAGCGGCGGACGGGCACCGCGAAGCCGCGCTTCGGGCGATCGACAAAGGACCGCGGATAGCGCCGGGCGAGCGCCCGCTTGACGAGGACCTTCCCTTCGAGCTCGTCGCCGTCGCGACGGGCGATCAGCAGCTCCTCGGGGACCCGCGCCGCGAACTCGGCCACTCGCACGTCGGCCAGCGGAGTTCGCACCTCGAGGCTGTGGATCATGCTGGCGACATCGACCTTGGTGAGGATGTCGAAGGGCAGATAGGTGGTGATGTCCATGTGGCGAGCGAGGTCGACGGCCGAGCCGGTGCGACCGCGCGCGAACTCGCGTTCGAATATCTCCAGCGGCTCTTCGCTCGCCCACCGGTGCTCCGGCCGCCAGAGCGCACGCCTCATCTGCGGTCGCATCACCGTCACCATGCGCAGCCAGCCCGTGAGGTCCCGGCGCCGTGGCGGGTGGAGCCCGGGCAGGAGCGCCCCGGCGAGCCGCCGCAGCGGCCAGAACCAGGCGGGCCGTGCGACGTCGGCAAAGCCGAGCCAGCGCAGCCAACGGCGGTGCGAGTCATAGCCGGAGAACAGCTCGTCGCCGCCGTCGCCGGAGAGCGCCACCTTGACGTGCTGCTGCGCGAGCCGCGACACGTAGAAGGTCGGCAGCGCCGAGCTGTCGCCGAAAGGCTCACCGTAGTGGTCGACCAGCTCGGGAAGGATGGCCATCGCCTGCGGGCGTACCACCTCGCGGTGATGCTCGCTTCCCACCTGGCCGGCGACGAAGGCGGCCGGCCCCGACTCGTCGTAGTCGCTCTCCTCGAAGCCAATGGTGAAGGTGGCCACCGGCCGGTCGACGAGCTCGGCCATGGTGCCCACCACCAGGCTCGAGTCGATGCCGCCGGAGAGAAACGCACCGACCGGCACGTCGGCCACCAGGTGTGCCCGCACCGACTCCCGGACGACGCTGTCGAGCTCCTCGACCCAGTCGTCGGCGGAGCGACCGCTCTGTGGCTGGAGGGCCAGCCGCCAGTACTGCTGGGGTGGGCCGGTCTCGCCGCTGAAGGGGACGGTCAAGCGGTGGCCAGGCGGCAGCTTCAGTACCTGCTGGTAGGCGGTACGCGGCGCCGGGATGTACTTGAGAAACAGGTACTGATCGATCGCCGCGAGGTCGATGTCGAACGCGGCACCGGGCAGGCAGCGCAGCGCCCGCAGCTCGGAAGCGAATGCAAAGCGACGAGGCGTGCTGAGGTAGTAGAGCGGCTTGATCCCCAGCGGGTCGCGGGCGAGGAAGAGCAGCTGCCGGCGCCAGTCGACGAGCGCGAAGGCAAACATGCCTCGCAGGTGCTCGACGCAGGCGGCTCCCCACTGCTCCCAGGCGTGGACGATGACCTCGGTGTCCGACTGCGAGTGAAAGCGGTGCCCGGCGCGCTCGAGGTCGCTGCGCAACTCGCGGAAGTTGTAGATCTCGCCGTTGAAGATCACCTGCACCTGGCCGTCTTCGTTCGCCATCGGCTGGTCGCCGGTGGCGAGGTCGATGATGGTCAACCGGCGGTGGGCCAGCCCGAGCTGGGGAAAGAGGGTGACCGATTCCCCGTCGGGCCCACGGTGCGCCAGCGAGCGCGCCATCGCCGCCACCACGCCCTGGTCGACCGGGGTGCCATCGAAGGTGAGGTAGCCGGCAATGCCGCACATCGATTCGTCAGCGACTGCCGCCCGGTCTCGCTCGGTCCCTGCCCGCCGAGTGCGCCGGTGGTCGATCTCGAAAGAGGAATACCCTGACGAGGCGGCGACCAGGACAGGACAGCATCAGGTGCGAGGCCTCTCGACAACTGCCGCCAAGTGGGGGCCAAAAGGATCACCGAGCAGGCGCTTCAACCGACGGCCGTGCGGAAAGGCTTTAGGTGCGAGCCCATCGAGGATGCCCTCAAGGAGATTCCGCGCCATGCTTCCCGCCTTGCGTGCACTGAAGTCGAGCAAGCCCGTGAGCTGCCGTCGTTGCATTCGCCGGAAGTCGAGTCCGCGACAGAACAGGACGTTGAATCCCGCAGTCGTCAGGCAGCCGGCAAGGCTGTCCGCACGCCACGAGCGAACGTGCTGCCAACGATGGAAGACGGTGCCGCAGGCGGGGCAGAGCACCTCCTCATGGCCGAGGTTCTCGTCGTTGGGGGTCGTCAGCAGCGCCCGACCTCCTGGCCGCAAGAGGCGAAAGATCTCGCCAAGGAAGCCGACGAGCTCGGTCTCTAGCACATGCTCGACGGTCTCGACGCAACAGACCACGTCGAAGGACGCGTCCGGCCATGGGCTCATGCCGAAGGTCGTCAGCCGCGCTCCGCCCCAGCCGGGTTGGTCGCGGAAGCGAGCATTGACCGCCGCAACGGAAACGGCCGACGTGTCGCTGCCGTAAGCGCGGGCCCCCGCCTCGAGCAGACGTGCCGTCAGCATGCCCGGCCCGCAGCCGAGGTCGAGCACTTCACGGTCGGCGAGCGGTGCTGCAAAGCCCAGCAACCGCACGACTCCCGCACCGACCTGAGCGGCGAAATAGTGATGCTCCAGCGCCGGGCTTCCCGCCATGTGGTTCCAGAACCGGGTGACCGTAGCCGGCGTCCAGACATGCGGCGGCGGGTCGGGAGTGTTCACGATGGCTACTTCTTGCGGCGCTCAAGGCGCGGCCATCCGCTGCTGAGTCGCCGCTGGGCGGACCTGGCGAAAGGGCGCGCCCGTCCGGCGACCAACCGAAAGGGCGATGTGGCGCGGTAGCGGAGGCGCTGCCAGAAGGTCCTCCGCCGCTGGTTCGCCAGCAGAAGGCTGGCGCCTTGGGTGGGCGCCTTCGTTTGCGCCCCGATCTCGCGCACCGCATCGATCAAGCGACCGAAGACCGCCACCTCGTTGTAGTCGCGCAGCGCACGCTGCCAGCCCGCCAGGGCAATCCGTCGCCGCTCGTCGTCGTGAGCCAGGTAGTAGCGGCAGAGGTCGATCGCTTCGTCGACGCGGTCGAAGCCGACAACCTCCTCGCCGACGCGGAAGATCTCGCCGAGGTGAGCGCGATTGTCGCATACCTGCAGCACCCCATTGGCCGGCAGACTGTAGGTGCGCAGATTGATCGGGCCGGTGGAGTTGTGAAAGTTCGGGCCGACCTTGGTGCGCTGGAAGAGCGGGACCCGCTCTGCTTCGGCGAGAAAGCCACGCGGCCAACCGAGGCCGAAACAGTGCGCGGCGGGGAAGGCGGCGACGAAGGCGTCGAGGCGCTGGCGCCGGAACTTCGACTTGCGCTCCGCCAACAGCGCAATGTCGACGTCGCGCTCGCCGCCGAGGATCTGGTCGCGGGTGAGACTCGGATCGTAGTCGTCGGCGTGAAAGCCCATTGGCCAGAACCGGGCAGCGCGTGCGCCCCACTCGCGATAGCGCGCGACCTCGGCGACGTTGCCGACCATGCAGAGGTCATAGGCGAACGCGACCGGACGCGAGAGAAGGGCAGAGGACTCCGGATCGTCCCAGCATGCGTAGACGTTGAAGGTCGGCAGCTGGGCGACGAAATCGGGATGCAGGCTCGTGCCGTTGTAGTTGAGGAAGACGTCGAAATCCTCCGCCTGGCGAGCGACCTCCTCATACATTCTCAGCAAGGCACGATCGCCGCGTCGCCAATGCTCTTCAATGATCGGCCAATCGAGCCGGCGCCCAGCGGGCTCGGGGGCCAGTGACACCCCGTAGGCGTGGATTCCCGCCTCCCGCAGCCTGGCTAGCCAACGCTCGTAGGAGGCGCGAACGTCGGTCGGGTGGCGATAGTGGTGGTAGCCGACGAGGATGCGCATGTCCAACGACGCTCAGGGCGCCCGGTAGACGCCGGTCCACGAGTCGCGCAGGTGAAGGATGCGTCCGCGCAGCAAGCCGGCGCCCAGAAGCCGCTCGACCCCCTCGCATACGGAGCGGATCCACGGGTACTGCTGCACCAGGCCGGGATGGAAGTCGTGCCAGAGGATGAAGCCGCCGCTGCGCAGATGGGCGAGCGCGAGGCGGGTGTCGCGGACGACGTAGTCGGCGTCGTGGCAGCCGTCGATGAAGGCGAGGTCGACTGCGCTGAGCCCTTGCGGCTCCCAGTCGGCGGTATTGGCGAACACCTGCTCCACGTTGGCGAGCCCGCGCTGGCGGTAGTAAGAGCCGACCTCCTCGCGCGGCAGGGCGATCGTGGTGTGCTTGCCCGCCCTCCCGGCGACGATCTCCTCGGGTGACGCGTTGACGGTGACGACCCGCGCCGCCGGTGCGTTCACCGCCATCAGCGCCGCCGAATGCCCGCGACCGGTGCCGATGTCGAGGCAGACCTGCGGCGCGATGTTGCGCGCCACCGTACCCACGCTCTCGGCGTCGCGTCGCCGCCGCTCGTTGAGATCCTCGAGGTACTCGAAGCAGGAGATGGCGGGATCGTCGAGGATCGGGTCGAGCTCCCAACCGAATGCCTTCTTAAGCTCGACAACAGAGTTGACCTCGAGCGTGGCGGCAACGACGCGGGACCGATCGACGTCGAGAAGCCGGCGCAGCCGAGCGCGCAACCCCTTCACCGTGGGGGTGCTCCGTAGTCGCCACCGCCAGGCGCACGTTCCGCCGGTACGCAGAGAACGTTGACGCTGTGATCGCAGTTCAAGGTCTCGACGAGGAGCTCCCAGCGATCGGCGAACGGCTCGCCGCTGCCCTCGGAGCAGAGTACGTAGTCGAGGGCACGGAGCTTCTCGGCCAGGCTTTCCACGCCGCCGCCCGCCAGCATGAGGTTGAAATGTGCGAACTCGACGAGCATCAACGGGCGGAAACGGCGGAGGGTCGCCTGGGCGCCGGTCAGGAGGCGCTCTTCCTCTCCGTCGACGTCGATCTTGATGAAATCAAGCCGCTCGAGCGAGCGGGTGGCGGCGTAGAGGTCGAGGCTGGTGAGCTCGACGGTCTCGGGAGTCGAATCAGACACAGGCTTAGGCTGCTGGTAGAACGTCGCCGTATCGCGGTCGCGAAACAGTTCGCGGCGTCCGGGCGCGTCAGAGAGACCGACGGGCTCGACCACCACGTTGGTGCAGCCGTTGAGCTCGAGGTGCTCGGATAGTTCGGCGCGAAACCGCGGCGAGGGCTCGAAAGCATGAACCCGCCCCTGCGGGCCGACTAGGCGGCTCAGTTGCAGCGTGTAGTACCCGAAGTTCGCTCCCACATCGAAGACGACCCACTGCGGTGCCACGTTGTTGCGCACCCAGCGGACCGACGCCCGCTCGTAAACCCCCTTCTGGATGATCTCGCTGTGAATGTGCCGTCGGGGATCGAGTTGCCACAGCAGGCCGTCGCAACGGCAGAGGAGTCGACCATTCCGTCGTTGGAGCACGTCGACGGCGGGGATCCTCGCCGCCAGGCGATCGCAGGAGCGGGCCAGCCGGCGCAGTAGCGAACGCACCACCCGCGAAGGTCGGCTCATTGGTGGCGTACCTGGGCGTTGGTCCAGGGGATTGCTGGAGCCAGCAGGCCGCGGTGGGTATCGGCGAGGTAGGCGCGGTTGTAACGGCCGGTCGCATCCACCGCGACGGGCATCCGCACGCCGAGGGGCGGCGTGCACATGCGGACGTTGTAGATGCCGACGTGGATTCGCAGCTCATAGGTCACCGGGGCGAGCAGGTCGGCCGGCAAGACGGCCCGCGCCACGTAGCTGCCAGGATCGGTGGCCGGGATCCCCGCGGCACCCTCGTCGTGAAAGCTGCGGAAGATCAGCAGGCCTTCCGGATCGCAGAGGTCGAAGAACACCCGCAGCCCGGTGGTGCGCTGCTTGACCTCGTAGCGAATCTCGATCTCGAGCGGACGGCCGTTGGCGATCCGTTCGACTGGCGTGCCGTCCTGGCGCAGCGCGATGGACTCGAGCCGCAGGGCGGGATCCGCAGGCAGACTGGCGAGCAGCTGTGTCACCGCCCCCGGGGCAACCTCGGTGGCGCGCAGGTAGCGGGCGACGATCTCCTCGCTGGGGCCGCTGGCCACCAGCCTGCCATCCTGCAGCCACAGAGCGCGCCGGCAGAGCTGCTGCACGGCGCGCAGGTTGTGGCTGACGAAGAGCACCGTCCGCCCTTCGCTGGTCACGTTGCCGATGCGGCCCAGGCACTTGCGCTGGAAGGCCGCGTCGCCGACCGCCAGCACCTCGTCGATGAAGAGAACGTCGGGCTCGAGGTGCGCGGCGACGGCGAAGGCCAGGCGCATGTACATGCCACTGGAATAGTGCTTGACGGGGGTGTCGATGAAGCGGTCGAGCTCGGCGAAGGCGACGATGGCGTCAAAGCGCTGCGCGGTCTCGCCGCGCTTCATGCCGAGGATGGCGCCGTTGAGGAAGACGTTCTCGCGGCCGGTGAGCTCGGGGTGGAAACCGGTCCCGACCTCGAGGAGCGAGCCGACCCGGCCGCGCACCTCGGCGCGTCCGGCCGTGGGCTCGGTGATGCGCGAGAGAATCTTGAGCAGCGTGCTCTTGCCGGCGCCGTTGTGGCCGACGATGCCCAGGGCTTCCCCCGTTGGGACTTCGAAGGAGACCTCGTCAAGGGCCCACAGCTCCTCCCCGTCGAGGTGCACGCTGCGGCCGCGCAGCGCCGCGCCGATCTGACGCCAGGCTCCGGCCGCCCGTGCTGCCAGGTGGTCGCGCAGCGTCCGGTAGCGTCGCTCGTGGGCGCCGAGGTAGTAACGCTTGGAGAGACCTTCGACGCGGACAGCGGGACTCGTCATGCTCAGAGGACGTCGGCCACGTCGCGCTCGAGCCGCCGGAAGTAGTAAGCGCCGCCGACGAGCAGCAGCAGCGTCGTTGCCGCCGAGGTGGCGATCAGCGAGGCCGCGGGGGCCGGAGTGCCGAGCAGCGCCCAGCGGCACCCCTCCACCACCCCCACCATCGGGTTGAGAGCGTAGAGCGGCTGCCAGGCCGGCGGTACGAGACGGGAGGGATAGGCGATCGGCGTGATGAAGAGCCAGACCTGGGTGAGGAAGGGGATCACGTAGCGCACGTCACGGAACTGCGCGTTGAGCGCCGCGAGCCACAGCCCGACGCCGAGCGAGGCGGCGAATGCGAGCAGCACGAAGACCGGCAACCAGGCCGCTCGCCCGGTCGGAGGCTGGCCGTAGAACAGCATGAGCACGATGAGCACGCCCAGCGCCACGGCGAAATCCACCAGCCCGGCGACCACGCTGGCCATCGGGATGAGCAGGCGAGGGAAGTACACCTTGCGGACGAGGTTGGCGCTGGCCACCAGGCTGTTCGCCGCTTGCGTCAGTCCGTTGGCGAAGAGCTGCCAGGGCACGAGGGCGGCGAACGAGAAGAGCGGGTAGGGCACGCCCTCCGAGGGAATCCTCGCCAGGCGGCTGAACACGAGCGTGAACAGCAGCATGGTCAGCACCGGCTGCAGCACCGCCCAGGTGACTCCGAGCAACGTCTGCTTGTAGCGCACCTTGATGTCGCGCCAGACGAGGAAATACAACAGCTCCCAGGAGCGCCACAGCTCGGCGAGGTCGATGGGCATCCAACCCCGCCCCGGCACGATCACGGTGACCTCGCGTGCTCTGGCCGGTGTCATGCTAGGCAGCCGGTTGGCCATGACGAGCGAGGCGAGTCGCCCGACAGGAGGCTGGTGGGAGCGCTGTCGACATCACGGGGGTGACCTCGCAATGATACGTCGGCGTTCGACAGCGCGGCCAACCGCCGCCGCAGCCCCTGCCTGCCGATCTGCGGTCGAATGGTGCGTCAAGTGACGAGCCGTCTCAAGATCCGCGCCTTCGAGGCCCTGCGGTCGCTCGCCGCCCTCACTCCGGCGCGGCGGCTCTTCGAGTACCGCTACGCCTACATGTTCCGTCCGCGCCAGCTCGCCTTTCTCGTGCAGTGCCTCGACCGCACGCGCGACGTCCCCGGGGCCATCGTCGAGGTCGGCTGCGCCTTCGGCGCCACCACCGTCTTCCTCAACGAGCACCTCGATGACCTGGGGGTGCCTCGGCAGTATGTGTGCATCGACACCTTCCGCGGCTTCACCGCCGAGGACGTCCGTGCCGAGCGCGAGCTGCGGCCGGGCGCGGCGCCTGCACTGCGTGCCTTCAAGGCGAATCGCCGCCGCTGGTTCGAGCAGACGCTCGCCGACAACGGCGTGCAGCGCGCTGTCGTCCATCAGGGGGACGCCAAGGAGTTCCCCTTCGCATCGCTGGCACCGGTGGCGTTCGCGCTCATCGACGTCGACCTCTACCAGCCGGTGAAGGTGGTGCTGGATCGCCTGTGGCCAGCGATCGCTCCGGGCGGCCTCGTGGTGGTGGACGACTGCGAGGAGGACGGTCCGTTCGCCGGGGCGCTGATGGCGGCGCGGGAGTTCGCGGGCGCTCACGGCATACCGCTCTCCATCGTGGTCGGCAAGCTGGGAGTGCTCGAGAAAGGGGCGAGGCCCTAGCGCGTAGCAGCCTCGGCGTTCGCCTTGGCGGCTGGGACGAGCCGCCGATAGAGCTGCACCATCCCCCCCACCGCCCGCTCGAGCGTGAACCGCTGCGCGTACAGCTCACGCCCGCGCGCCCCGAAGCGCGCCCGCCGCTCGCGGTCGTCGAGCAGCGAGGCGATCGCCTCGGCCCAGCGGTCGGCGGCGAGCGGCGGCAGGAGCAGGGCGTTGCCGCCGTCCTCGAGGATGCTCTCGTGGGCCGGGATGGCGGAGGCGACGATGGGCAGGCCGGCGGCCATGGCTTCCACGACCGAGCCGGGCAGGCCCTCGTAGAGCGAGGGAAAGGCGAAGAGGTCGGCGGCGGCGAGCAGCGCGGGGACGTCGTCGCGGTGGCCAAGGAAGCGCACGCGCGAGGCGATGGCCAGGCGAGTGGCGAGGGCGGCGAGCTCGTCGGTGGCGTGGCCCTGGCGGCCGGCGACGAGCAGCACCAGGCGAGGTCGCCCGGGCGCGAGGTCGGAGAGCGCGGCGAGCAGCGTGCGCTGGCCTTTCTGGTACTCGTGACGGCCGGTGTTGAGGATCACCTCGGCGTCGTCGGCGAGGCCGAGGGCGGCGCGGGTCTGCTTGCGGGCGACGGCGCGTTGCAGGTCGTCGGACCACGGCGGGCGACGGCCGCGCTCGACGACGGTCACCCGCGCGGGGTCGACCCGCAGGGTGGCTAGGGCGGCATCGCGCACCGGCGCGCACACCGCGTGGAGGTGGTCCGTCAGGTGGCGGGTCGTCCAGCCGTCGAGCAGGCGCAGCTGGCGCCGGCGTCGCGAGCCGAGCCGCGGGTCGTCGGCGCGCGCAGGGTCATGGCGGTCGACGACCAGGCTGGTGAGCACCGGCACGCCGCTGCCCCAGGCGGCGAGCCGGCCCGCGAGGTCGGACTCGAAGTGGGTGGTGTGGAGCAGGTCGGGGCGCAACGCGCGCAGCAGGCGGTGGACGGCGACCACCCGGCCGGCGAGCGAACGAGGGCGGAGGAAGCGCACATCGAAGCCCGCCGCGAGCACCTCGCGCTCGACCCCTTCGGCGCGGCGATGAAGGCAGGCGACGATCACCTCGATGCCGGCGTCCCGCAAGCCGGGCAGCATGTCGGCGAGCGAGCGCTCGGAGCCGCCGGTGCCGAGGCCGTTGATGAGATAGAGCACGCGCAGCGTTGACAGCCCGGCCGGTGCCGGCGTCGCCCGTGCAACGGCGGACGCTCCGTCCTCAGGCGGCAGGGGCTGCGACCCGCACCTCGCCCGCGGCGCGGACGCCGCGCGGTCCCTCCCCCCACTCCCGCCGCCACGCCTCCAGCGTCAGCACCGGCCACAGATAGCCGGCCCAGTTGGCGCGCTCTTCCAGGTGCTCGCGCCACACCCGTTGCACTGCCGCCACGTCCCACAGCCCACCCTCAGCCAGCCGTCGCTCGTCGAGCAGATCCTCGGCCCAGTCGCGCAGCTCCCCGCGCAGCCAGCGCGCGAGCGGCACGCTGAAGCCCATCTTCGGCCGCTCGGTGAGCCGCGGATCGAGGTGGCGGGCGAGCACGGCGCGCAGCGGCAGTTTGCCGCGCCCGCGCCGCGAGCGCATTCCGAGCGGCAGGCGCGCCGCGAGCTCGACGACGCGGTGGTCGAGCAGCGGCAGCCGGGTCTCCAGGCCCACCGCCATGGCGGCGCGGTCGACCTTGGTGAGCACGTCGTCGGGCAGGTAGGTGACGGCGTCGAGCGCCATCGCCTGCAGCAGCGGAGGCGCGAGCGCCGGCCAGCGGGCCGGATCGGCGAGCACGGTCGGCGGCTCGCGGACGCCGAGCAGCGGCGGCGTCTTCCAGCTCGACACCAGGCGGAGGTAGACCTCCTCCGGCGTGCGCGCCGCCGCCAGCAGGCGATCGAGCTTCTCGAGCCCGGCGTGCAGCCCCTGGTCGCGCAGCCCCAGCCAGCCGCCGCCGAGGCGCGCCGGCAGCGGCAGCCGCGCCAGCGTCGCGGTGGCGGCGCGCCGCAGCGGGCGCGGCAGGGCGCGCAGCCGCAGCAGCCGCTGGTACTGGCGGTAGTGGGCGTAGCCGCCGAACAGCTCGTCGCCGCCGTCGCCGGTGAGCGCCACGGTGACGTGCGGCCGCGCCAGCTCGCAGACGAGAACGGTGGGGATCTGCGAGGAGTCGGCGAGCGGCTCGTCGTAGATGGCCGGCAGCCGCGGCACGATGGCGAGCAGCTCGCGCTCGCCGACGGTGACGGTGGTGTGCTCGGTGCCGAGGGCCGCTGCCACGCTCGCGGCGTGGGCGCTCTCGTCGTAGGCGCGGTCGCCGAAGCCGATGGTGAAGGTGCGCACGGGTCGCGTGCTCGCCCGCTGCAGCAGGGCGACGACGAGTGAGGAGTCGATGCCGCCGGAGAGGAAGGCGCCGAGCGGCACGTCGGCGATCGAGCACAGTGACACGGCGTCGGCGAGCAGCGCCTCGAGCGCCTCGTGGGCGGCCGCGGCGCCCTCGCGCCAGGGGTCGGCGGCGCCCGCCTCGAGCACGGCGCGCGCCGACCAGTATTCGCCCTCGTCGATGACCGGCGCGCCGCCCTCGCGCCAGCGCACCTGCAGCCAGCGTCCCGGCCCGAGCTTGTGCGTGTCCCGCAGCACCGCATACGGAGCAGGGATGCTCATGCGCCGGAAGAGCAGCGCCGCGCTCTCGCGGTCGAGCTCGGCGGCGAAGCCGGGGAAGCGCCGGAAGGCACGCAGCTCGGAGGCGAAGAGCAGGGCGCCGTCGCTGCGCGCCCAGTAGAGCGGCTTTTGCCCCAGCCGGTCGCGCACCAGAGTCAGGCGGCGCTCCTCGCGGTCCCAGAGGGCGAAGGCGAACATGCCGTTGAAGCGGGCGAGGGCGCGCTGCCAGCCCCAGGCGCGGATCGCCAGCAGGGCGATCTCGGTGTCGCTGCCACCGCGGCGCCCCTCGGCCGGCAGCTCGCCGGCGAGCTGCCGGAAGTTGTAGACCTCGCCGTTGATCGCCAGCACGTAGCGGCCGCAGGGCGAGACCATCGGCTGGTGGCCGGCGGGGCTCAGGTCCTGGATGGCGAGGCGGCGGCTGCCGAGGGCGACGCCGACGGGCGGGTCGCACCAGACGCCGCGGTCGTCGGGGCCGCGGTGGGCGAGGGCGTCGGCCATCGCGCCGGCGATGGCGCCGAGCTCGGCGGCGGCGCGCCCGGGAGCGTCCAGCACGAAGCCGGCGATGCCGCACATGGCTTAAGTAGGCAGAGGATAGCCCAGCGCCGCGGCGCTCGGGCAGCAGTCGCGGATGGCGGCGTGGTCGGCGGCGTCCAGCGGCGGCGCCGGCGCCGGCGGTTGCAGGCGCGCCGGCCAGGGCGCGAGCTCGCGGTCGAAGAAGGCGGACAGCTCGCGGCGCAGGCCGACGGCGTCGCCGAACCAGCGCTCGTAGCGCACCAGCAGCACGCCGGCCCGGCCGAGGTGGGGCAGCACGGCGCCGGTGGAGCGCTCGTAGAGGAGCGCCCGGCGCTCGGCGTCGCTCTTCGTGGCGGCGCGCAGCGAGTCGTTGAGCACGCGGTTGAAGCGGGTGTCGTATTCGAGGCCCCGGGCGAGGCGGCCGCCCTGGGCGCGGAAGGAGGCGATCACCGCCTGCGGCTCGCGCACGGCGACGACGAAGCGGGTGTCGGGCAGCAGCTCGAGGTAGCGCCAGTAGACGGGCCACTTGACCCCCAGCCACCAGCCGGGCGCCATCGCCAGCGGCGGCGTGGCCGTTCCCTCCCGCGTCCAGGCGACCTCGCCATGCCGCAGCAGGGCCGCGGCGTCGAGCTTGCCGCGCTCGAGGCGGCCGGTCGTCTCCACCTCGCCGCGCAGCGAGGCGAAGAGGGACGCCGGCGGCAGCCGCATGCCGTCCCACGGCTCCGTAACGGTGAGGAAGTGCGGCGGCTGGAAGAGCTGGGCGGCGAGCAGGGTGGTGCCCGAGCGCGGGCAGCCGCAGAGGATGACGTCGCGCGGGCCCGGTGGGGGCAGCGGCCGCGGCAGCGCCGCGGGGTCGAGCGGCAGCGAGCGCAGGAAGTGCCGCCAGCGACGGCGTCGCGGCGAGAAGATGCCGAGGGCGGAGCGCAGCGCTGCCCCCCAGCGGCTAGCGTTACCGCTGCTCATGCCCCCCCGCTCCCCCGCGTGACGCGGGATGCGTGCCGCTCTCCTCGCGCGGCGCCGCGGCGAGCAGCCGGCGGTAGAGGGTCAGCCAGCGCTCCCAGACCTGCTCCTGGCGCAGCTCGCGCTCGACGCGGGCGCGGCCGGCCCCGCCATGGGTCGCCCGTAGCGCCGGCTTGGCGAGGTAGGCGCCGAGCGCCGCCGCCAGCGCGCCGACCTCGCCCACGGCGACCAGCGTGCCGGTGACGCCGTCGAGCACGGCGTCGACCGTGCCGGTCGCGCGGTAGCCGGCGACGGGGATGCCGGCGGCCGCCGCTTCGAGGGGCGCGTTGGGGAATCCTTCGCGCCGCGAGGGGAAGGCGAAGACGTCCATCAGCGCGTAGTAGGGGGCGGTGTCCTCCACCGCGCCGGTGGCGACGACGCGCGGGTGCTTCTCCAGCAAGGCCCGCGCGGCGGGCGGCACGGCGTCCCCCGCCTCGTGCTCGCCGACCAGCAGCAGCCGCGCCGTGGGATGGCTCGCGGCGAGCAAGCCGGTGAAGGCGTCGGCGAGGTCGCCGATGCCCTTGTCGCGCGTCAGGCGGCCGACGAAGCCGATGACCGGCGCCTCGGCGGCGATGCCCAGCCGCGCGCGCAGCGCCCGCGCCGCCTCGCCGCGGCGGTGGGCGGGGTGGAAGCGCGTCACGTCGACGCCGTTGGAGGAACCCGGGCCGAGCACGAGGGTCTGGCCGGCCGGGGCGAGCCGCAGCTCGTGGAAGCGGCGCTCGAGGCTGGCGCTGACGCAGACCACGCGGTGGGCGCGGCGGGCGGTGAAGCGCTCGGCGCGGACGAGCAACGCGCGCCGCACTCCCCGGGTGCCCTCGAGCCGCAGGCCGCGGGCGGTATAGATGCGCCCTGGAATGTGAGCGCGGGCGGCCGCCAGCATGCCCAGCAACCCCGCCTTGGGCGTGCTGGCGTTGACCAGGTGGGGGCGAAAGGCGTCCAGCACCTTCCGCATGCCGGACAGTGAGGTGAGGTCGGCGAGCGGGCTGATGGCGCGCTGCATGGCGAGCGGGTAGACGGCGATGCCTTCATCGCGCGCCACCGCCAGGAGCTGCTCGCCGGGCGAGGCGACGACGGCGACCTCGAAGCCCGAGCGGGCGAGGAAGGCGAGCTGGCCGCGCAGCAACAGGCGCGCCGTCATCGGATGGGTGACGGCGAAGAGCAGGCGCGGCCGGGGCGCGGCACCGGCGCTCGCGGGCGCCGTGCTCACCGCGCCTCCGCCGGCGAAGCAGCGCGCTGCGGGCGCAGGCGACGCACGCGGTCGGCCAGCCACTCCTCGAGCCAGACCGGAGCGGTGACCACCGGCGCCATGGTGGCGGGCATGTCGCGGCGCAACGGAGTGCGCGGGAGCCGCAGCGGTCGCAGCGTGCGCGTCGTGGTCCGCTGCCCGCCACCCACGGTCGCGAAGCTGTAGCGCTCGCCGACGTGACGCTCGAGGCGGCGGTCCCACAGCCCCCGCGGGTAGCAGAAGGCCTCGACGCCAGCGCCGAGGCGGTCCTCGAGCCGCCGCCGCGAGGCGCCCAGCTCGCGCTCGAGGGCGAGGGCGTCGAGGGTGCGCAGGTCGGCGTGCGACCAGCCGTGCGAGCCCACCGCGAGGTGGCCGCCGGCGGTCATCTCGGCGAGCTGTGGCCAGGTGAGCGGCGCCAGCCCTGCCGCGAGCGGCATGGGCGCTACCGCCTCTCCCTCGACGAACCCCACCGGCACGAAGAGCGTGGCGGGAAGGCCGAGCTCCGCGAGCACCGGCCAGGCGGCGCGATAGAAGTTCTCGTAGGCGTCGTCGAAGGTCAGCACCACCAGCGGCCCCTCGTCGTCGCCCCCTTCACGCAAGCGACGTACCGCCTCGGCGAGCGGCACGACCGCGGCGATGCGGTGTAGCTCTTCCATCTGGGCGGCGAAGCGATCGGCCGGCAGGTCAACCGGCGAGCGCGTGCCGGCGCCCACCAGGTGGTAGGTGAGGATCGTCACGCCGCGACGGCGCGCGGGGAGCAACCGCTGGAGCTGGTGGACCACGCGGCGGAGGGTCAACGGCGAGGAGTCTGCCATGGCACCGCGCGGCCAGGCATCCGGCTAGAAGAGCTCCAGGTCGCCCAGCTGCAGGCGCCAGCTTCGCCGGTCGGTGGCGTCCGCCGCCGCCGGCGCCAGGGGGCGCGCCATCAAGGTCCGGCCCGCCGCCGGCACCTTCATGAAGCCGGTGCGGGCGAGCGCTGCGCGTTCGCTGCTCCTCGCCGCCGCGGTGGCGACCAGGTAGTCGGCGCCGGCGCGCGCGAGCTCGGCGAGCAGCGCCGCCGCCGCCGCCGTGCCGCGCTCGCCCTCGGCGGCGAGCACCTCGACGACCGCGGCCTCGCGTAGGCCGCGACGTTGCCGCGGGCGGGCGATGACCAGGGCCGAGGCGTCGCCGGCGAAGCGCCAGAGCGCGCGGTAGCCCAGCTCCGCGGGCGCGTCGGCATAGCGCCACGCCAGGTAGTCCGGCGTGCGCCCGGTGTGCAGCCGCTGCTCGGTGGGCCAGAGCGCAGCGAGAAAGGGGGCGAGGGCGTCCTCCCGCAAGAGCTCGGCGACGGATGGCAAGCCGTCGAGAGCGAACGACTGCTCGTCACCGTCACCCATTCGCGGGTGTAGGGGCGGGGCTTGTCCCCGCCCGTCCGCTCGCCCCAACAGCCGCCGAACCAGACGACCGGCGCGGGGAACGCGCAGCAGCACCGGGATCCGCCCGACGGTCGACCAGCCCATCTCTCGATAGCCGCGCCCGCTGCGGGTGTTCGGGGTGTTGTAGAGCAGATCGGCGCCACCCAACCGCACCTCTTCGACGAGGGCTTCGGTGAGTCGCCGGAAGAGGCCCTGTCGCTGCCAGCGTGGGTGGGTCGCCGTGTCGACCGGACGCATCGCCTCCACGG
>DASYUP010000612.1:0-16478 GCA_036001185.1 Thermoanaerobaculia bacterium | reverse complement strand
GCCGCGGCTGGGCGTGGATCTCGCCTGGCCGGGCACCTCCCTGCCGCGGCCGACCGGCGGCCGCACGTGATCCCCACCCACCGTCCACTCCCCGGAGGAGCACACTCCATGCGATCCGCCATCCGCATCCTCGGCCTCGCCCTCGGCTTCACTGCACTCGTCGCGCTGGCGCCGTCCCCTGCCGCTGCCCAGGACGACCCGCTGGGCAAGCAGTTCTTCCCTCCCGAGCTGGTGCTCCAGCACCAGCAGGAGATCGCCCTCACCGACGCCCAGCGAGAAGCCATCAAGGCGGCGATCAACGCGGCGCAGCCGCAGTTCGTCGACCTGCAGATGAAGATGCAGGGGGAGGTCGGCAAGCTCCTGCAGCTGGTGTCAGCGCCGGCGGTCGACGAGAAGGCGGCCATCACCCAGGCCGAGAAGGTGATGGCCCTCGAGACGCAGATCAAGAAGACGCAGCTCACGTTCCTCATCCGGGTGAAGAACACGCTGAGCGCGGAGCAGCAGGCCAAGCTGACTGCCAAGCGGAGCTAGGCCGCGTGGACACGGAAGGGCGCGCGCGAGCGCGCCCTTCCGCTGCGGACCCGGAGTAAGCTACGCGCGCCCGTGAGGGCATAGCGCATGGCCGACCTCCTGCCGCAGCCCCTGGCCGACCGTTTCGCCGAGGCCGTCTACCGCCTCGAGAACGAGCGCTTCGTCGAGCGGCTCTGGCAGCGCGACCACACGCTCTGGTCGCCCGCGCCGACGGAGATCGCCAACCGGCTCGGCTGGCTCGACCTGCTCGACACCGACGAGCCGCTGCGGCGGCTGGCGGCGCTCGCCGACGAGGCCGAGACCGAGGAGGTGGCCCACCTCGTCCTCCTCGGCATGGGCGGCTCGAGCCTCGGCGCCGAGGCGTTGGCCGCCACCTTCGGGCCGCAGGAGGGCCGGCCGCGGCTGCTGGTCCTCGACTCGACGGTGCCCGACCGCGTGCGCCAGGTGCGCGCCGCCATCGACCCGCGGCGCACGTGGTTCATCGCCGCCAGCAAGTCGGGCACCACCGCCGAGGTGCAGGCGCTGTTCGACTCCTTCTGGGGCGAGGTGACGGCGACCTCCGACGATCCCGGCCGCCACTTCCTCGCCATCACCGATCCCGGCACTCCGCTCGCCGATCTGGCGCACGAGCGGGGCTTCCGCGAGCTCTTCGTCAACACGCCGGACGTCGGCGGCCGCTTCAGCGTCCTGACGCTCTTCGGCATCGTGCCCGCCGCCCTCGCCGGCATCGACGTGCGTCGGCTGCTCGCCCGCGCCGAGCGCATGCGGCGAGCCTGCGGCCCGCAGCACCACGGGCTCGAGAACCCCGGCCTCGCCCTCGGCGCCTACCTCGGCATCGCCGCCCTTGGCGGCCAGGACAAGGCGACCGTGCTGACGCCGCGGCGGGTCGCCGCCTTCGGCCTGTGGGTCGAGCAGCTGCTCGCCGAGAGCACCGGCAAGCGCGGCCGCGGCATCGTGCCGGTGGCTGGCGAGCCCTTCGTCGACCCCGCCGCCTACGGCGACGACCGCGCCTTCGTCCACCTGCGCCTCGCCTCCGATCCCGACCGCGAGGTCGAGGCGCAGGCGGCGCGCCTGCACGCGGCCGGGCGGCCGGTGTGGGAGCTGACGCTCGCCCATCCCTGGGACCTGGGGGCGCAGTTCTTCCTCTGGCAGGTGGCGACGGCGGTGGCCGGGCACCTGCTGGGCGTGCACCCGTTCGACCAGCCCGACGTCGAGTCGGCGAAGAAGAGCACCCGCGAGGTGCTCGCCGCCTGGGAGCGCACCGGCACGCTGCCGGCCGTCACGGTCAGCGCCGACTTCGCCGGCGAGCTCGCCCGTGAACGACCCAACTACGTCGCCCTGCTCGCCTACCTGGCGGCCGAGCCGGCGCTCGAGGAAACGGTGGCGGCGCTGCGGCGGCGGCTCGTCGAGCGCCACCACGTGGCGACCACCTTCGGCTACGGCCCGCGCTACCTGCACTCGACCGGCCAGCTCCACAAGGGCGGCCCCCCGGGCGGTCTGCACGTGCAGCTGGTGTCGCGGGCGATGGCCGACCTCGACATTCCCGGACGGCGCTACGGGTTCGCCACCCTCGCCGCGGCGCAGGCCGACGGCGACCTGCTGGCGCTGCAGCAGGCGGGGCGCCGCTGCGTGCGCCTCGCCCCCGCCGATCCGACGGCCGAGCTCGCGCGTATGGCAGGAGAGCTGCAGACCGGCTGAGCGGCGACCGAAGCGAACGTGAGGAGGTGCCAGTGAAGCTCGAGGAGCTGCCGGGAATCGATCGCGACGCGGTGGCGGTCCGCCTCGACGACGTGCGCCAGCGCACCCTCGAGCTGGTCTCGGCGCTCGACTGGGAGACGCTGCGGCGCCAGCACCTCCCCATCCTTTCGCCGATGGTCTGGGATCTCGGTCACATCGGCAACTTCGAGGAGCAGTGGATCGGCCAGCGGCTGGCCGGCCAGGCGCCGCTCGCCGACGGCTTCCAGCGGATGTTCGACCCGGTGGCCAACCCGCGGCCGACGCGCGCGCAGCTGCCGCTGCCAAGCGGGGAGGACCTGCTCGGCTATCTCGCCCGCGTCCGCCAGCAGAGCGTCGCGGTGCTGGCGCGCGCCGCCGACGGCGGCGACCCGCGCCTCGTCGCCGGCGGCCTCGTCTACGAGCTGGTGGCCGAGCACGAGGAGCAGCACCAGGAGACGCTGCTGCAGGCCATGCAGGTGCTCGCCGATCCCCCCTACCGCCCGGCACGACGGCGGCCGGCGCCGGCCGGGCGCGCGGCGCGACGCGACATGGTGCTCGTCCCCGCCGGCCCCTTCCGCATGGGCTGGCAGCGCCCAGGCTTCGCCTACGACAACGAGCTGCCGCCGTACGAGGTCGATCTGCCGGCCTTCTCCATCGCTCGGTTCCCGGTCACCCACGGCGACTACCTGGCCTTCGTCGAGGACGGCGGCTACCGCCGCCCCGAGCTCTGGCAGCCGCCGGGCTGGGCCTTCCGCCAGCGGGAGGAGATGGAGTCGCCGCGACACTGGTCGGCGCGCGAAGGTGGCTGGCGGGCCCGCTTCATGGACCAGGACACCCCGGTCAGCGAGCTCGCCGACCTGCCCATCGTGCACGTCTGCTACTGGGAAGCCGACGCCTACGCCCGCTGGGCGGGCCAGCGGTTGCCCAGCGAGGCGGAGTGGGAGAAGGCGGCGCTGTGGGATCCGGCGCGCGGCCGATCGCGCGCCTATCCCTGGGGCGAGCAGGCGCCCGATCCCCCGCGCGCCAACCTCGACCAGCTCGCCTTCGCGCCGGCGCCCGTCGGCGCCTATCCTGCCGGCGCCAGCGCTTACGGCGTCGAGCAGCTGGTAGGTGACACCTGGGAGTGGACGAGCTCGGACTTCCACGGCTACCCGGGATTCGTCGCCTACCCCTACGACGACTACTCCAAGACCTGGTTCGGCAGCGACTACAAGGTGCTGCGCGGCGCCTCCTGGGCCACGCGGCCCGCCGTCGCGCGGGGCACCTTCCGCAACTGGGACTACCCCATCCGCCGGCAGATCTTCGCCGGCTTCCGGCTGGCGCAGGACGGCTGACCATGGGCCGCTGTCTCCCCGCCCGCGCCGCCGACGCCCGCGTCCTCGTCGAGGTCCGGCGCCGCCCGGACGCCGAGGAAGAGCGCCGCGAGCTGCTGACCGAGCTGCGCCGACCGTTGCGTAGCATCCCTTCGAAGCACTTCTACGACGAGCGCGGCCTCGCCCTCTTCGACCGCATCACCGAGCTGCCCGAGTACTACCCGACGCGCACCGAGCGCGCCATCCTCGAGCGCATCGCCCCGACGGTGGCGGCGGAGACTGGCGCCGCCGAGCTGGTCGAGCTCGGCTCGGGCTCGGCGACCAAGACGCGGCTGCTGCTCGACGCGCTGCAGGCGGAGGGCACCCTCGGCCTCTACGTTCCCGTGGACGTCAACGAGGCCGCGCTGGTGCGGGTGGGTGAGGAGCTGGTGCGCGACTATCGCGGGCTGATGGTGCACGGCGTGGCGGCCGACTTTCTCGGCCCGCTGGCGCCGTTGCCCAGCGACGGGGGAAGCCGGCTGGCGATCTTCCTCGGCGGCACGATCGGCAACCTGCGGCCGCGCGATGAGGCACCGGCCTTCCTCGGTCGCCTGCGGGCAGCGCTGCTGCCCGGCGATTGGTTCCTCCTCGGCGTCGACCTGGTCAAGGACGTGACGGTTCTCGAGGCCGCCTACGACGACGCGCAGGGCGTGACGGCGGAGTTCGACCGCAACGTGCTGCGGGTGGTCAATCGGCTACTGCACGCCGACTTCGAGCCGGCGCGCTTCCGCCACCTCGCCTTCTACGACCGCAACGAGGACTGGATCGAGATGCGGCTGGTCGCCGAGGCGGCGCAGGTGGTGCGGCTCGGCGTCAGCGGAGAGTCGCTGCATCTTGCCGCCGGCGAGGAGATCCGCACCGAGATCAGCGCCAAGTACACCCGCGCCCGCGCTGAGGCCCTGCTCGCCGCCAGCGGCTTCGCTCCTCGACAGTGGCACACCGACGAGCGCGGCTGGTTCGCCGTGGCGCTGGCGCGGGCAATCTGAGGGACCGGGCAGCCGCCGCGTTCGGCGCGCGCGGGCAGTGGGCTCGCAAGGTCCTTGCCGGAAGGTCGCGACATCTCGACCTCGTCATCGCAAGGAGCGCAGCGACAAAGCGATCTCGACGCCGCAACGTCGAGATCGCTTCGCTTCGCTCGCGATGACGGCGGCGAGCGAGCGGTTCCTCCAGGGCAGTAGCTGAGCTAGGGAGCGAGCCGCGTTCCCGGCGGCAGCTTGGCGCGCCCGGCATCGGTCATCAATCCGGCCGCCTCGAGCCGGCGCGCGCGCTCGAGGTTGCCGGGCGTCCAGTTGCCGCCGCTGCGGCGGGGGGAGAAGCGCTGCATGTAGGTGTCGGCGTCGATCCGCCGCACCATGGTGTCGATCCAGCCGAAGCAGAGGGCCTCCTCGACGGCGTCCTCGTAGGTGACCTTCTGCTTGCCGGTGTGGGCCTTGTAGAGCACCAGCCAGATCTCCGGCTCGGCATCGTGGTGCTTCGCCAGCCAGGCGCGCCACTGGTGGCGGCTGGTCGGGCGCAGCAGCTTGCGGTCTTCCTTCACCCTTTGGGCGGAGCGGGCGCCGGTTGCCCCGGCTGCGGGGCCGAGGTGGTCTGCGACGACGGCGGTGCCTGCGCGCTCGAACCCGCAGCCGCGACAGCCGGCGGCGCGGGCGCGGGCGGCGGCAGCACCTCGACCGCCGGCTCCCACCACTTGGCGCCCGGCTCGAACGCCCACCCCTCGTAGGGGCAGGTGGAGGCGACGTGATCGCGGCCGGCGATGGGATCGCCGGTGTGCACGGCCCGCTGCAGCGGATAGACCTGGTTGCAGCCCAGGCAGTAGCGGCCGATGACGCGGCCGCGGCGCTCGGCGGGCACGCGACTCTGGGGAGCGGCCTTGGGGGCGCGGAAGACCATGAGTTTCGAGGGGCAGCCTATCTCAGCGGGCCGCCAGCAGCTCGGCCTGCGAGAAGAAAAAGGCCGACTCCTTCTCGGCGTTCTCGGGCGAGTCGCTGCCGTGGATGGCGTTGCGCTCGATCGAGCCGCCGAAGAGCTTGCGGATGGTCCCCTCGTCGGCCTTGGCCGGATCGGTCGCGCCCATTACCTGGCGCAACGTCACCACGGCGTCCTCGCGCTCGAGGGCGAGCGGCATGCACGGACCGCTGGTCATGAACGCCACCAGGCTGCCATAGAAAGGGCGTTGCGCGTGCACGGCGTAGAACGCCTGCGCCTGCGCCGTGGAGAGGTGCAACACCTTGGCGCCGACGAGCTGGAAGCCGGCGCGCTGGAGGTGGGCGATGATGCTGCCGGCGTTGCCGGCGGCAAAGCTGTCGGGCTTGACGATGGCGAGGGTATGTTCCATGGCGTCGTTCCTCCTCGATGGTTGGCGCGCGGGGTGGGTGGCCGCGCGGTCACATGAGATGGCTGGGGTCGTCCTCCTCCTCGAGCACGGTGTAGTCACCGTCGGCCGATCCCAGCACGTAGAGCTGGTCGATCACTTCCATGGCGCCGTCGGGCCCCAGCAGCAGGGCCGCCCCGGCCGGGATGCCGACCCCCCAGCGCACGCCGGGCTGGCGCATGAGCTGGCGCAGCCGCCGGTCGTGCTCGGGATCGAAGTTGGGCTCGAGCACGCCGCCGGCGAGCCAGCCGAGGCCGGCGATCACCTCGCCGCCGAAGATGCTGCGCGCGTACGTGCCCAGGCACTGGGCGGCGGCGGCGATCGCCGCCACCGTGCCGCCGCCGGCGAGCCGTTGCTCGAGCGCGGTGGCGACCGGCGTGCCGGCGATGGCTTCCAGCAGGTGATCGGGCACGCCACCGCCGAGGTAGATCGCCGCCACCTCCGCAACGCGCTGCGCGTTCTTCTCGCGGCGGGCGTCGCGGCCGCGGTAGACCGGCAGGGTCTCGAGCTCGCGGGCGAAGGTCTCGCGCAGGTAGGCGCCGAAGTGCTGCGGGTAGTCGACCGACCCGGAGGCCGCCGGCAGAAAACTGATCGGCCCTGCCGGCGTGCGGTCGATCCAGGCGCGGTCGGCGTCGAGCGTCTCACCGAAGCTGAACTCACCGCCCCCCAGCAGGGCCAGCCAGCCGCCGCCCGGGGGGCGCGCGAAGGGAACGTTGGCGGTCATCGGGTCGTCGAGATCGCTTCGCTACGCTCGCGATGACGTCTTCTGGCCATCGCGAGGGCCGCACCTGCGGCCCGTGGCCATCTCACCCTCTCCTACTTTCCCAGCGCCTTCGCCACCGTGGCGCCGAGCTCGGCCGGCGACTCGACGACGTGGATGCCGGCGGCGCGCATCGCCTCCATCTTCTCGTCGGCGGTGCCCTTGCCACCGGCGACGATGGCACCGGCGTGACCCATGCGACGCCCCGGCGGTGCCGTGCGGCCGGCGATGAAGCCCACCACCGGACGCCGGTAGCTCGCCTTCACCCACGCCGCCGCCTCCTCCTCGGCGCTGCCGCCGATCTCGCCGATCATGATCACCGCCTCGGTCTGCGGATCCTCGGCGTAGGCGGAGAGGACGTCGATGAAGTTGGTGCCGTTGACCGGGTCGCCGCCGATGCCGACGCAGGTCGACTGGCCGAGGCCGAGGTTGGTGAGCTGCCAGACCGCCTCGTAGGTGAGGGTGCCCGAGCGCGAGACCACGCCGACGGTGCCGGGCCGGTGGATGTGACCGGGCATGATGCCGATCTTGCCCTCGCCCGGGGTGATGATCCCCGGGCAGTTGGGACCGATGAGGCGCGGCTTGCTCTTGCCCGTGCCTTTCGGATACCGGTGCGACACCTCGTGCATGAAGGCCTTGACCTTCAGCATGTCGCGCACCGGGATGCCCTCGGTGATGCAGACGATGAGCTCGATGCCGGCGTCGGCCGCCTCCATGATGGCGTCGGCGGCGAACGGCGGCGGAACGAAGATCATCGAGGCGTTGGCGCCCGTCTTCTCGCGCGCCGCATCGACCGCGTCGAAGACGGGAATCCCCTCGACCGTCGAACCCCCCTTGCCAGGGGTCACGCCCGCCACCACCTGGGTGCCGTAGTCGCGGCAGCCGACGGCGTGGAAGGTCCCCTCCTTGCCGGTGATCCCCTGCACCAGCAAACGCGTCTGCTTGCCCATCCATATGGCCATCAGGCGTTCCCCTTGGCGGCCGCCACCACCTTCTCGGCGGCGTCGGCCATCTGCTCGGCGACGATGAAGGGGAATGGCGCTTCGCGCAGGATGCGCCGGCCCTCCTCGACGTTGGTGCCCTCGAGGCGCACCACCACCGGCAGCTTCACCCCGCCGAGCTGCTCGAGGGCCGCCACCACGCCGCGGGCGATGCGATCGGTGCGGGCGATGCCGCCGAAGATGTTGATCAGCACCGCCTGCACCGCCGGGTCGGAGACCAGGATGCGGAAGGCGTTCTGCACCGCCTCCTGCGAGGCGCCGCCACCGACGTCGAGGAAGTTGGCCGGCTCGCCGCCGTAGAGCTTGATGATGTCCATGGTCGCCATCGCCAGGCCGGCGCCGTTGACCATGCAGGCGATGTTGCCGTCGAGCTTGATGTAGTTGAGGTTGAACTTCGACGCCTCGACCTCGAGCGGGTTCTCCTCCGCGAGGTCGCGCATCTGCCCGACGTCGGGGTGACGGAAGAGGGCGTTGTCGTCGAAGGTCATCTTGGCGTCGAGGGCCAGCACGTCGCCGTCGCCGGTCACCAGCAGCGGGTTGATCTCCACCAGGCTGGCGTCGGTGTCGACGTAGGCGCGGCAGAGGGCGTCGAAGAGCTTCGCCGCCTGGCTGGCGGTCTTGCCGGCGAGGCCCAACCGCCGCGCCACGCGGCGCCCCTGGAAGGGCAGCAACCCGAGGTGGGGATCGAACGGCTCGCGGACGATGGCTCCCGGGTCCTTCGCCGCCACCTCCTCGATCTCCATGCCGCCGGCGGCGGAGGCCATCAACAGCGGCTTGCCGACCTGCCGGTCGAGCAGCACGCCGACGTAGAGCTCGCGGGCGATCGACACTGCCTCCTCGATCAACACCTGCCGCACCTTCTGCCCCTCGGGCCCGGTCTGCGGCGTCACCAGCCGCATGCCGAGGATCTGCCCCGCCTTCTGCTCCGCCTCGGCGGGCGATTCGGCGAGCTTCACGCCGCCTCCCTTGCCGCGGCCGCCGGCGTGGATCTGCGCCTTGACGACGCAGCGGCCACCCAGCTCCTCGCAGATCGCGCGCGCCTCGGCAGCGTCGGCGGTGACACGGCCGCGGGGCGTCGCCACGCCGTATCGGCGCAGGATCTCCTTGGCCTGGAACTCGTGGATCTTCACCGCTGTTCCTCCCGGGGGTGTGATGCCGGCGCGCCGGCCGGCGGGGGCAAGGCCCGCGACTTTATCAAACCTCGCCGCCGACGCCGGGTCGGTCGCGGGAACCTGGCAGCGACATCCGACCGCTGTCAGCTTGTGCTACGTTGCGGGCAGCCAGTCGGTGGACCACGGCATGAGTCGCTTCACCGCCTTCTCGTTGGCCCTGCTGGCGGCGGCGGGCCTCGCCGGCGCTCGCGGGCTCGCGGCGGCGAGCGCCCGCAGCAGCTCGCTCGCCGTCACCCCGGATGGCGGCATGCTCGCCGTCACCAACCCCGACTCCGACTCGCTGACGCTGCTCGACGCGGCAAGCCTCGAGGTGCTCGCCGAGGTGCCGGTGGGGCGCTCGCCGCGCGCCGTCGCCATCGATCCGGGGGGAACGCGCGCCTATGTCAGCGGCCGCCTCGACGACAGCCTGACCATGGTCGACCTCTGGCGCTGGCGGGCGATCGCCAGTCGAACCGTGGGCCACCAGCCGGGTGGCGTGGTCGCCGGTGCCGACGCCCGCGTCTACGCCGCCGCGACCGGAGCCGGCAAGGTGATGGTGTTCGACGGCCACACCCTGGCGCTGCTGGCCACGGTCGACACCGAGCCCGCTCCCGACGGCCTCGCCCTGGCGGCGGACGGGCGCACGCTCTACGTCACCCACGCGCCCTCGGGTCGCCTCAGCGTGGTCGACACCGCAACCGCGGCCGTCCGCCGGGTCATTCCGCTCCCGGAGGACGCCGATCTCGCCGGCGCGGCGGCGCTCGACGAGGCGACCAGACGCGCCTACATACCGGCGACCCACGCCAGGAACGTGAGCCCGCTGCGCTTCGACACCACCTTGGTGCCGTTTGCCGCCGTCGTCGACCTGGTGGCCGAACGGGAGCTGCCGCGGCGGCGCGTCGCCATCAGCATCGCCGACCGCGCGGTGAGCCGGCCGGCCGACGCCCTGGTCATCGGCGGCCGCCTCTGGGTGGTGCATGCCGGCAGCGGCGACCTCTCGGTCATCGACCTGCGCGCCGGCCGCGCCGTCGCCCACCTGCTGGTGGGCGAGAACCCAACCGGCATGGCCGTGGCGCCCGACGGTGCCACCGTCTACATCCACGACGCGCTCGGCGACCGCGTGACGGTCATCGACGTCGCCGCGCTGGCGGTGCGGGCGGCAGTGTCGGTGACTCACAGCCCGCTGCCGGCGGCGGTCCGGCGCGGCAAGCTGCTGTTCAACACCTCGCGCCCGGCGGCCATCGCCCGCGATCGCTGGATCTCGTGCGCCGGCTGCCATCCCGACGGCAAGAGTGACGGGCGCACGTGGCCGTTTCCCGACGGCCCGCGCAACACGCCGAGCCTGCTCGGGGTGCGCGACACGCTGCCCATCCACTGGTCGGGCGACCTCGACGAGCTGCAGGACGTCGAGCTCACCGTGCGCACTCTGCAGGCGGGGACCGGGCTCGCTGCTGGCCCCAGCAACTGCGAGCCCGCGTGCGATCGCGCGCCGCCCAACGCCGGGCGTTCGCGCGACCTCGACGACCTCGCCGCCTTCATGGCCTCGCTGCGCCCGTCACCCAGCCCCCACCTGATAGGCGGCGTCCTGGGTGCCGGGGCGGAGCGCGGGCGTGCCCTCTTCGCCGCCGCCGATACCGGCTGCAGCCGCTGCCACACGGCGCCGCCGTACACCGACCGCCAGCGCCACGACGTCGGCACCGGCGGCGGGCCGGGCGAGCGCAAGGGGCCGGCCTTCGACACCCCGTCGCTGCGCGACCTTGTCGCGACGGCGCCCTACCTGCACGACGGTCGCGCGGCGACGCTGGAGGAGGTGCTCACCACCCGCAATGCGGGCGATCGGCACGGTCACACCTCGCAGCTCGGTCCCGGCGACGTCGCCGACCTGGCCGCCTTCCTGCGCTCGCTGCCCTTCGAGGCGGAACCTGACGAGTGCGTGCCGGATGGCAAGACGCTCTGCCTGCTCGCCGGCCACCTGCGCGCCGCCGTCGTCTACACCGACCCTCGCGATGGCACGCGCCGGGCGGCCCGCGCGGTGCGACTCGGCGACGGCGCCGGCGGCTTCGCCTTCTTCGACTCCGAGGCCCTCGACGTGACCGTGAAGGCGGTCGACGGCCGGCCCCTGACTCCGGCGCTCTGGGTGTTCGCCGGCTCGCTCACCTCGGTGCCCTGGGAGCTGACGGTGAACGTGCCGGGCGAGGCCACGGCGCGGACCTATCGCTCGAGCACGCCGGGATGCGGCGTCGTCGACGTCGACACCTTCGTCGCTCCCGCCGGCACGACGGCCTTCCCGGCAGGCATCTCCGCTACCGCCTTGCCCGGCCTGTCAGCGGCCAGCGGGCCGGCCACCGTCGCTCGCTCGACGCCTCCTCACGTCGCCCCCGAGATCGCCGGCTGCAGGCCGTCGCCGACCACCCTCTGCCTCCTCGGCGACCGTTTCCGCATCGAGGCCACCTGGCGCAACCCGCACGACGCCAGCAGCGGCGGCGCACGCGCCGTCCCCTTGCGCGAGCGCAGCGGCTTCTTCTCGTTCTTCGACCGCGGCAACCCGGAGGTCGCCGTCAAGCTGGTCGACGGCCGCGACGTCAACGGCTCCTTCTGGCTGTTTCACGGTCCGCTCACCGACCTCGGCTACGAGCTCGTCGTCACCGACACCGCGACCGGCGCGCGACGGGTCTATACGCACGCCGGCGGTGGGCTCTGCGGCGCCGCCGACGTGCAAGCGTTCGCGGGCGCGGCGGCCGGGCCTCGCTGAGGCACCCCGCCGCCCGTCGCGGCGCCGCTGGCGGCTGCGTGTAAGCTCGGGCGCGCGCGCCCGGCGCATCCGCTCCCAGGAGGTTTTCCGTTGCCCAAAGACCCCAGCTTGGAAGTGCTGTCGGCGGAGCCGTTCAACGCCCAGCCGCCGCTCGGCAAGTTGCTCGCGCCGGTGACCCCGACCGAGCTCTTCTTCGTGCGCACCCACGCGCCGATCCCCCGCGTCAGCGAGGAGGAGTACCGGCTCGAGATCGGCGGCATGGTGGCGCGGCCGCTGCGCCTGCGGCTCGCCGACATCGTCGCCAACTTTCCGCTGGTGGAGATCACCGCCACGCTGCAGTGCGCCGGCAACCGCCGTGCCGAGCTGATCAAGGTGCGCCCGGTTCCCGGCGAGACGCCCTGGGGGGCCACAGCCATCAGCACCGCCACCTGGCGGGGCACGCCGCTGCGCGCGCTGCTCGAAGGGGTGGGACCGCTCGACGGCGCCGACCACGTCGCCTTCCTCGGCCTCGACCAGTGCGAGAAGGAGGGAGCACGCTTCCCCTACGGCGGCTCGATCCCGCTGTGGAAGGCGATGATCGGCGACACGCTGCTCGCCTGGGAGATGAACGGCCAGCCGCTTGCTCCCGAGCACGGCTTCCCCCTGCGCGTCGTCGTTCCCGGCTGGATCGGGGCCCGCAGCGTCAAGTGGCTCTCGCACGTGCACCTGCAGAGCGAGCCGTCGGACAACTACTACCAGCAGCGCACCTACAAGCTGTTTCCGCCGCACGTGGACAAGAGCACCGCCGACTGGTCGCAGGGGTTGATGCTCGGCGAGCTGTCGCTCACCTCGGTGATCTGCGACCCGGCCGATGGCGCCGAGGTCACCGCCGGGCGCGTGCGGGCGCGCGGCTACGCGGTCGCCGGCGGCCAGCGCACCGTCGAGCGCGTCGACGTGTCGGCCGACCATGGCCGTCACTGGACGGTGGCCGAGCTCACCGAGGCGACACCCGGCGCCTGGCGCCTGTGGGAGGCCGTGCTCGACCTCGCCGCCGGACCCCACGAGCTGGTCTGCCGGGCCTGGGACTCGGCCGCCTTCACCCAGCCGGAGGATCCGTCGCACCTGTGGAATTTCAAGGGCTACATGAACAACGCCTGGCATCGGGTGCGGATCTGGGCGGCGTGAGACGGGCGTAGGGTGGGGAAGCGCCCCACATGAGGCTCGCCCCCGGCAACCGTCTCGGCCCCTACGAGATCGTCGCCGTCCTCGGCGCCGGCGGGATGGGTGAGGTCTACCGTGCGCGCGATCCGCGGCTCGGGCGCGAGGTCGCCGTCAAGGTGATGCCCGAGCAGCTCGCCGGCCACCCCGAATCGCTGGCGCGCTTCGAGCGCGAAGCGCGGGCCGTGGCGGCGCTCTCGCACCCCCACATCGTGGCGCTGCACGACTTCGGTCGCGACGAGGCGAGCGGCTGCGTCTACGCGGTCTCCGAGCTGCTCGCCGGCGAGACCCTGCGCGAGCGGCTGGCCGGCGGCCCGCTGCCGCCGCGCAAGGTGGCGGAGCTGGGAGTGCAGGCCGCCCGCGGTCTCGCGGCGGCGCACGACAAGGGGATCGTTCATCGCGACCTCAAGCCCGAGAACCTGTTCCTCACCCACGCCGGTCACGTGAAGATCCTCGACTTCGGCCTGGCGCGCGCCGGCATCGACGCCGCAGCGGACGGCGGCGAGACGCAGGCGCCCACCCTCAGCCGTCACACCGACCCGGGAACGGTGCTGGGCACCGTCGGCTACATGGCGCCCGAGCAGGTGCGTGGCGAGCCGGCGGACCCACGCGCCGACCTCTTCGCCCTCGGCGCGGTGCTCTGGGAGGCGGCCACCGGGCTGCGCCCGTTCCATCGCGACACCAGCGCCGAGACGATGACCGCCATCCTCCGCGAGGAGCCGGCGGAGCTGGCCAGCGGGCGCCGCCTGCCGCCGGAGCTCGAGCGCGTGCTGCGCCACTGCCTCGAGAAGCGGCGCGAAGAGCGGTTCCAGTCGGCCCGCGACCTCGCCTTCGACCTCGAGAGCCTGACACACGGCAGCAGCTCATCGGCGGCGCGAGCCGCCGCCCTGGCTGCCGGCGCAGCGTCACGGCGGCGCCGGCTCGTCGCCGTCGCCGGCGGCAGCCTGCTGCTGGCGGCGCTGCTCGCCGGCGCCTGGCTGCTGGGACGGCGGAGCGCCCCGCTGCCGCCAACGCCGTCGCCGGTCAAGGTACGGCCGCTCACCTTCTCGGGCCACGACTTCCAGCCCACGGTCTCGCCCGATGGACGGCTGGTCGCCTTCACCTCCACCCGCGACGGCACCTCGCGCATCTGGTTGCTCGACCTCGCCACCGGCGGCGAGCAGCCGCTCACCGACGGTCCCGACGAGCGACCGCGCTTCACGCCCGACGGGGCATCGATCCTCTTCGCCCGCACCGGTACGACGACCAGCATCTACCGGCAGTCGGTGGTGGGAGGCGAAGTGCGCAAGGTGCTCTCCGACGCGCAGGAGGCGGAATCGTCGCCGGATGGCAGGCAGCTGGCCTTCTCGCGGCTGGTTCACAGCGAGCGCGAGGGTGTCGCCGGCCTCGTCCTGCTCACCGACGCGTCGGCCCGCGGCGAACGGGTGATGGCGCGCTTCGCCAACGCGGCACCGGTCGGCCTGCGCTTCTCGCCCGCCGGCGAGCGGATCGTGGCGACCATCACCACCCTCGGCAACCCGGCCATCGGTGGCTACCTGGCGGTGATCGACGTCGGCTCCGGCAAGGTGACCCACATCGACCCGCCCCATGCGCCGGCGGCGGTGACCAGCGCCGTGTGGGCGGCGGACGGCCGCGCCCTGCTCTTCGCCTACAGCGACACGGTGGTGGCGGGGTTCGCCGGCAGCAACAACCTGGTGGTCTGGCAGCCCGTCGCAGGAGGACCGGTACGTCCGGCGTTCTGGCAGCGGGACCTCTTCTCCGGCGCCTTTGCGGGCAGCATCATCGCCCCCGCCGGAGCCGGCCGTATCGTGCTCGAGACCTCGGTGGGCCGCGAGGCGCTGCAGGAGCATGCGCTCGTCGCCGGCGGGCAGCGGATGCGGCCGCTGAGCGGCGTCGGCGGCAACGCCATCGATCGCCAGCCGGTCTACTCGCCCGACGGCGGGACGGTGCTCTTCTCCTCCACTCGCGGCGGCAACCTCGATCTGTGGACGATGGACCTCGCCAGCGGCACCGTTCGCCGCCTCACCGACGACCCCGCCGACGACTGGGATCCGGCCTTCACTCCCGACGGCAAGGGCGTCCTCTGGAGCTCCGACCGCGGCGGCCACCTGGAGATCTGGACGGCCGACGTCGACGGCAGCCGTGCGCGGCAGGTGACCCGCGACGGCCTCGACGCCGAGAACCCGACGATGACCCGCGATGGGGCGTGGATCGTCTACGCCACCAGCAACCCGGCCCACCCCGGAGTGTGGCGGATCCGCCCTGACGGCCGCGACGCCACCCTCCTCTATCGCGGCGCCGGCTCCGTCCCCGAGGTCTCCCCCGACGGCCGGCTGGCCATCTTCATCGACGCCCACCCGGCCACCGGCCTCAACCTCGTACGCGTGCTCGAGGTGGCGAGCGGCAGGCTGCTGCCCTTCTCCATCGACGTGCCGCGGCGCGGCCCCGCGAGCCTCGCCAACAACGTCGGCCGTGGCCGCTGGCTGCCCGACGGCAATCGCATCGCCTTCATCGGTGCCGACGAGGCCAAACAGCTCGCCGTCTACCTCGAGGACTTCCACCCCGGCGGCGCGGGCGCCACCGGCTGGCGCAACCTCACCGCCGGAACGGGCAGGGGCGCCGCCGAGTCGTTCGGCATCTCCCCCGACGGCGCCCACATGGTGGTCGCCTGGTCGGACGAGACCCGCGCGGTGCTGCTGGCCGAGGGGCTGCCCGAGGTGGCGGCGCCCGCGGGGCCTCGCTGACCACCCGGGGCGGGGCGGTCTCTAGTCCGGCAGTCGCAGCGCCAGCACGGTGACGTCGTCTTCGCGCGGCGCGTGGCCGGTGAAGTCCTCGAGGTCGCCCAGCACGCCGCGCAGCAGCGCGTGCGGCGAGCCACCGGCGTGGCGCGCCAGGCTGTCGGCGAGGCGGCCGAAGCCGAAGGGCTCGTCGCTGCCCTCACGGCACGCCTCGACGACGCCGTCGGAGAGCAGCACCACCGAGTCGCCGGCGGCGAGGCGCTCGCGGCGCACCGGCGGCAGCGAATCGGCCCGCACGCCCAGCGGGTAGGAGCCGCCCTCGAGCTCGTAGACCCGACCCTCGCGGGTCACCCGGTAGGGGAACACGTGGCCGGCGCTGGCGTAGATCAGCTCGCGCTGGTGCGGATCGAGCAGGGCGTAGGTGAGGGTGGTGAGCAGCCGCCGCCTCGCGCTCTGGAAGACCATGCGATTCAAGGTGGCGAACACCGACGCCACCTGCGGATCGAAGGTCACCTGCACCGCCAGCGCCGAGCGCACCATCGACATCACCAGGCCGCTGCTGACGCCATGGCCGGCGACGTCGCCCACCGCCACCGCCAGCCGCCCGTCGTCGAGCGCCAGCACGTCGTAGAAGTCGCCGCCCACCTCGCTCGCCGGCAGGTAGGCATGCGCCAGGGCGACGCCGTTGAGCTGCGGCGGCAGCACCGGCAGGATCGAGCTCTGGATCTCGCGCGCCGTCTCGAGCTCCACCCGCTGCCGCTCCCGCTCGGCGATGCGCCGCACGTGCGGCGGCACGTCCTCCCAGCGGTAGACGAGCTCGCGGCCGCCGTGCAGGTGGCGGGCGCTGAGCAGCAGGGGCAGGGCGAGAGCGACCAGGGGGATGCACCCCTGCAGCACCAGGCCGCTGTC
>DASYUP010000611.1:0-5046 GCA_036001185.1 Thermoanaerobaculia bacterium | reverse complement strand
CGTCGTCGCTGTAGGCGATCTTCGTACCGGAAGCCGCGAAGAGCTGCCGCGCCAGTCGCTCGAACACCGGCATGCGCCACAAGGTCACCCAGCGGGCACCGAAGCGCTGGCGGATGGTGTGCGCCGGCTGCGGGTCGCGCCCCTCGACCACGCGCACGTAGTCGGCAAACGCACGCGGGTCCTTGAGGTAGAAGACGGTCGGATCGAGAGCCACCAGCGACTGCAGCTGAGGCGCGCAGTAGAAGAGCGGCGCGGCGTCTCCCCACTGGGCGGTGAAGACGCGCTCGCCGGGGCTGCCGTGCTCCCCCAGCCAGCGGGCCATGCCGAGGGGGGCCGAGACGCGCCCGAAGCCATAGCTGCCCAGCGTGGCGAGCGTCCACAGGCTGCCCACCAGGATGGCGGTCGCGGCGAGCCAGCGTCCGGCAGGCAGCAACGGCGGCAGCCCGGCTCGCTGCCGCTCGCGCAGCGCGATCGCCAGTGCCAGCAGGGCCAGTGGCGCGCCGAGCTCGAAGAAGCGGCGGATGGCGAAGGTGCCGACCAGCAGGAAGGCGACGCCGGCGACGGTCGCGGTGAGCGCCGCGCGTGTTCGCACCGCTCCCCCGCGGGCAAGCGCCAGCAGCACCAGCAGCGCCGGCACGAAAGCTGGCCACTGATCGATCAGAACGCCGGCGCCAGGCGGCGCCAGCTCGGTGCCGAGCTGCGAGTGCAGCGCGGCATCGCCGGCGGCGGTCGCCTGGAAGGGGATGACGAAGTTGACGATGGCGAGCAGCCGGAAGTTCTCGGGCACCTCCGGGTGCACGAGCTGGCCCACCAGCCAACCGCCGGCAGCGGCGGCGATCGCCGGCCAGCCATCCGCCAGGGCCGCGCGCACGCTCCGCCCTCGCCCACCCGGTCCATCAGACGACACCACACCGGCGAGCATCCAGAGCCCGGCGAGCGGCATGGCGATCCACCCACCGGCATGAGCGAGCCCGAACAGGGCGCACGCCACGGCCAGTGCCCGCCAGCGCCGCTCCGCCAGCAGCGCCACCACCAGCACCGTGAAGCCGATGAGCCAGACGTGCGGCCGGCACATCTCCAGCCGCTGCAGGAAGAGGGTGCCGAGCGCCGGCAGCGCCAGCAGGAACCACCAGGGCCGCGGCGCGCACAGGGCCCACAGCGCCCAGGCGAACGCGCCGACGAGGAAGAGCTGCCCGAGGAGCACGCCGGCGAGAGCGGCCGACTCCAGCCGCAGGCGAGCGAAGGGCAGCAGCAGGAGATGGAAGAGCGGCTCGCCGTCGGCAAAGTGGTCGTAGGCGAGCGAGAAAGGCGTCCAGCGGAACGAGTCGATGCGCAGGTGGGTGCGCATCTCGCGCGCCATCCCGAGGTGGTAGTACTCGTCGTAGGACCAGGGCTCGGGGGCCGCCACGCGCACGGCGAGGAAGAGCAGCACCACCACGGCGGCGGCGAGCAGCAGCTTGACAGCCGCCGGCACGCGTGGCCTGGCGGCGACCGCCGCCGGCGTGACCGCCGGGGCGGGCGCGACGCGCCGCTGGCGGCGTTCCTTTTTGGCCCTGCCCATCCCTCAGGACCGCAGCCGCCGGTATTCCTTGAGCCAGCGTACCGCATCGCCCCCGTGGCCCAGCCGCTCGTAGACGCCGGCGAGGTTGTAGCAGGCGTCGGCGTTGGCGGGGTCGGCCGAGAGCGCGCGCTCGTACGCCTCGGCGGCCTCGGCAAGCCGGCCGCGGTCCTCCAGCGCCACCCCCAGGTTGTACGCCGCCACCGGCTCGCCTGGAGCGAGCGCCAGCACCCGGCGGTAGCAGCTCTCCGCCTCCACCAGCTCGCCGGCCTCGTGCAGCAGGCGGCCGAGGTTGAGCAGCGCATCCTGATGGTGCGGGTCGAGGGCGAGGGCGCGACGGTAGACGCCGCTCGCCTCCGCCGGCGAGGTGGTCTCGAGCTCGCAGCCGACGTGGAACCAGTCGTCGGCCGAGAGGGCGCCGTCGGGACCAGCGGCCTCGCGCACCAGGCGCGGCGCCAGCGGCGCCGCCGCCTCGGCGAGCAGGGCGACCTCGAAGTCGAGCACGCCCTGGCCCGACTCGGGGTTCCAGCTGCGGCTGCCCTCGTGCACCACCACCTTGCCCCCCTCGGCGGTGATGCGCACCGCCGACAGCGAGCGCCCCCGCGGCAGCTGCGCCGGTAGCTGCGCCAGCGCCCGGCGCACCCGCCGCGTCGACACGCCGGAGGCGAGCAGGCCCTGGGCGGCGCGCAGCAGCACGAGGTCCTGGAAGCTGAAGCGCAGCTCGCGGCGCGGCCCGCGGCGAGGCGCCAGCAGGCCGGCGCGTACGAAGTAACGCACCCGGTCGGTGGGCACCCCGAGCACCGTCGCCACCTCGCGCGCCGAGTAGCCGGTGAGCGGTCGTCGCGGGGACCTCACGGCGGTGCCTCCGCCGTTCCCCTCACTTCTTCGAGCGCGTACGCCTGGCGGCTGCTGCGGGGGCGCGCGCCGGCCGGTCGCCGCCGGCGGCGGCACGCGCGGGCTTCTCGGCGGCGGTGGAGCGCGGCGAGCGCTGTGGCCCGCGGCGGGACGCCTCCTCGCCTTCCTGCGACAGGCTCGCCTTGAGCGCCTGCATGAGGTCGATGATCTGCCCCTTCGGCGGCTCGGCGGGAGCGGCGGTGACCTCCTCGCCCTCGATCTTGCGGCGCAGGATCTCGCGCAGCTGCTCGCGGCTGTCGTCGTGGTAGGTCTCGGGCTTGAACTCGTCAGCAGCGATCTGGTCGATCAGCTGCTTGGCAAGCTGCAGCTCCGCCGGCTTGACGTCGGCCTCCCCCACCGGTACCTCGTCGAAGCTCTTCACCTCGTCGGCGTAGCGCAGCTGCTGCATGATCAGCCCCTCGGCGAAGGGGCGCAGCAGCACCAGATAGTTCTTGCCGCGGGCGGCGTAGCGCGCCAGGGCCACCCGGCCGGTCTGCCGCATCGCCTCGGCGAGCAGCCGGTACGGGCGATCGCCCCCCTTGTCGGGCCCCAGATAGTGGGAGCGCTCGTAGAAGATCGGGTCGACCTTCTCCACCGGCAGGAACTCGATAATGTCGATCGAGTTGGTGGCCTTGGTGACGAGCACGGCGAGCTCCTCGTCGTCCATCACCACGTAGCGGTCCTTGGCGAACTCGTAGCCCTTGACCAGGTCCTTGCGCTCCACCACCTCGTCGTCGGTGGCGCAAAAGTACTGCTGGCGGACCCGGCTGCCGCACTTGCCGTGCAGCCAGTTGAACGAGACGCCGGCGGCGCTCTCGCCGGTAGAGTAGAGCTTGATCGGAATCGACACCAGCCCGAAGGAGATCGTCGCCGTTCCCATTGCGCGTGCTGCCATGGCGAAAAGTATGGCAAATCCACCGGCCGCCTGTCAGCAAGCGTGGCCGGCGGTAGCACATCCGGTAGCGTGGGCGCCACGCGGCCACGAGATGTAGTGCCGGCCACCATGCCGCACGACCGCCTAGCCCGCTATCGCGCCAAGCGCCACGCCAGCTCGACGCCGGAGCCGTTCGGCGAGACGGCGGCAGGGCGGCCGCGTCTCTTCTGCGTCCAGGAGCACGATGCCCGCCGCCGTCACTTCGACTTGCGGCTGGAGATGGACGGCGCGCTGAAGAGCTGGGCGGTGCCCAACGGCTTCTCCGCCGACCCCGCCACCAAGCGACTGGCGGTGGAGACCGAGGACCACCCCGTCGAATACGCCGACTTCGAGGGGCTGATACCCAAAGGCGAATACGGCGGCGGCGCCATGATCCTCTGGGACCGTGGCCTCTGGATCCCCCTCCTCGACCCGGCGGAGAGCATGCCGAAGGGGAAGCTGCTCTTCGAGCTGCGCGGCTTCAAGCTGCGCGGCAAGTGGACGCTGGTGAAGACCAAACGCGGCGAGGCGGGGAAAGCGGAATGGCTGCTGATCAAGGAGCGCGGCGACGGCTGGGTGCGGCGCGGCGAGGAGGCGGAGGCGTTCGCGCCGCAGTCCATCCTCTCCGGGCTCACCGTCGAGGAGCTGCGCGACGGCGTCGACCGTGCCGGCGCAGTAGTGGCCGAGCTGCCACGCCTCAAGGCGCCGCGGCGAGTCGTCGACCCCCACCGGGTGGAGCCGATGCTGGCGCGCCAGCGCGACCGCGCCTTCCGCGACGCCAAGTGGATCTTCGAGCTCAAGTACGACGGCTATCGCACCATCGCCGCCCGTACCGCGGCCGGGCCGCTGCTGCTGTCGCGCGCCGGCAACGACCTCACCGCCCGCTTCCCCGAGGTTGCGCGGGCGGTGGCCGCACTCCCCGGCGAAGGCCTGGTGGTCGACGGCGAGCTGGTGGTGCTCGACGAGGCCAGCCGCCCGTCGTTCCAGGGCCTGCAGAAGCGCGCGCAGCTGACCCGCCGGCTCGACGTCGAGCAGGGCGCCGTGGAGCGCCCCGCCACCCTCTACCTCTTCGACCTGCTGGCCGTCGGCGGCCACGACCTCCGCCCGCTGCCGCTGGGCGAGCGCAAGCGACTGCTGCAGATGCTGCTGCCACCGCTCGGCACGATTCGCTACGCCGATCACGTCGACACCGAGGGGGAGGCCCTCTTCGCCCAGGTGCAGCAGCAAGGGCTCGAGGGGATCATGGCGAAGCGGGTCGCCTCGCCCTACCGGGACGGGCGCTCGGACGACTGGCTCAAGGTGCGGGCCGACCGCCGCGGCGACTTCTGGGTGGTCGGCTACACCGAGCAGCAGACCGCCGGCCGCGTGGCCTCGCTCGACCTCGTCTCCTGGCGCGAGGGGGACCCGGTCTACGCCGGGCGCGTGGGGTCGGGCCTCTCCGAAGACCACCAGCGGCTGGTTGTCGGCCTGCTGTCCGAGCTCGCCCGCGACGAGCCGCCGCTTGCCGCCGCGGCGGCGGCACCCAAAGGCACCCGCTGGCTCGTGCCGCGGCTGGTGGCGGAGGTGCGCTACAAGCAGTGGACGGAGGGTGGCCAGCTGCGCCACCCGGTGCTGCTCGGCCTGCGGCAGCAAGAGCCGCCGGCCGAGCTCGCCAGCGGCGGGAGGGGGCGCCCCCTGCCCC
>DASYUP010000610.1:0-1609 GCA_036001185.1 Thermoanaerobaculia bacterium | reverse complement strand
GGCGGCGACGAGTTCGCCTTCGTGCTCAACACCACGGACGCCGCCCAGGCGGCCGACGCCGCCGAGCGCATCCTCGGCCTGCTCGACCGCCCCTTCGAGCTGCGCGGCCAGCGGGTGCACGTCGGCGCCAGCATCGGCATCGCCCTCTTCCCCGCCCACGGCGAGAGCATCGACGAGCTGCTCAAGCACGCCGACATCGCCATGTACCGCGCCAAGGTGGAGGGCGGCGCCTACGCCTTCTTCGACCCCGAGCGCAGCCCCTTCAGCCGCGAGCGGCTGTCGCTGGAAGTGGAGCTGCGCCAGGCCGTCACCCGCGGCGAGCTCGAGCTCTGCTACCAGCCGATGCAGGCTCTTTGCGATGGCGCGGTGCTCGGCTTCGAGGCGCTCGCCCGCTGGCGCCGCGACGGCACGCTGCTGGCGGCGGCGGACTTCATCCCGCTGGCCGAAGAATCCGAGCTCATCCGCCTGCTCGACTGGCGGATCCTGCGCCAGGCGCTCGCCGAGGCCCGCCAGCTGCTGGCGGCGAGCCCGCCGCTGCAGCTGTCGGTCAATCTGTCGGCGCGCTCGTTGCACGCGCCGGGGCTGGTGGAGCACCTCGCCAGCCTGCTCAGCGAGACCGGCGTCGAGCCGGGCCGCCTGGTGCTGGAGATCACCGAGAGCGCCGCCATGCGCCACCCCGAGCGCAGCTACGAAACGCTGCATGCGCTCGCGGCGCTGGGTGTGCGCCTGGCGATGGACGACTTCGGCACCGGCTTCGCCTCGCTCACCTACCTGCGCAACATGCCGCTACACCGAGTGAAGATCGACGGCTCGCTGGTACGGCAGATCGGCAGCGACCCGCGCGGCGAGGAGCTGGTGCGCGGCGCCATTGCCCTCGGCCACGGCCTCGGCCTCGAGGTGGTGGGGGAGGGCGTGGAGAGCGAAGCGCAGCGCGAGTGGCTGCGCAACAACGGCTGCGACCAGGTGCAGGGCTATTTGATCGGCCGGCCGGTGCCGCTGGGCGAGCTGCGCGGGCTCGCGCCCGGCGCGGCGCGCGGCGGCTGAGCAAGCGGCGCTGCGGTGAGCAGAGCAGAGCCCCCCACCCGGGGGCAGACAAGCTGCCCCCCTACCTCCGGACTGAGCAAACGTGGCGCTCTCCTCCGGGGTAGGGGCGGAGCTTGTCTCCGCCCGGGTGGGGGGGGCCCGTTCCGGGTCGTTCAGCGCCACCAGCCGCCACCAGACCCCACCGTATACTCCGCTGCCATGCCGGACATCCCCGAGCGCTCCGCTCCCCCCGTCCCGGCCGCCGCACGCGACCTGCAGGAGCTGCGCGAGGAGATCGAGGCGATCGACCGCCACATCCTCGCCTACCTCCGGGAGCGGATGACCCTCGCCGAGGAGGTGGCGGCGACCAAGCTGCAGGCCGCCTACCCCTTCCGCGACGAGCCGCGCGAGGAGCAGGTGCTGCAGCGTGTGCGCCACGCCGCCGTCGAGCACGGCCTCGACGCCCACGAGGTAGAGCGCCTCTACCGCGTGGTCCTCGAGATGTCGGTGGCCCACCAGAAGGCACACGTCCGCGCGCTCGAGTCGGCGCTGCTGCGGGTCGCCTACCAGGGCGTCGAGGGCTCCT
>DASYUP010000609.1:0-6830 GCA_036001185.1 Thermoanaerobaculia bacterium | reverse complement strand
GGCCGGTCGCGGACGATGCCGCCGCGCATCAACGTGTCGGAAGCGTTGCCGACGTTGCGCGGTGTCTCGATGACGTCCAGCAGGTGGCAGGCGAGCAGCTCGGCGCGGCTGTAGCCGAGCAGCGCGCAGGCGGCGGGGTTGGCGACGCGGACGCGCTCCTCGAGGTCGCAGACCAGCACCGAGCCCTGCAGCGTCTCGAGGATCTTCTCGGCGGCGAAGGCGGGAGTCACGTCGACCAGGTGGTAGCGGCGTACGGCGCGGGCGGCGAGCACCAGGGCGGCCGCCACCGGCAGCATGCCGAGCGGCGGCAGGGGCCAGCCGAACGAGGGGATGAAGTCGACCACGCCGAGCGCCGCCACGGCGAAGGCGATGCAGAACGCGCGCGCGCGCTGGTGATGGGCCGCCGGCTCGGGGCTCGCGAGCTCGCGGGCGAAGAGCCCGAAGACCGAGAGCAGCACGCCGAGGTAGAGCACCACGACGATGACCGCCGGCGGGGCGAGCCGCGTGTAGTGCCCCCAGGAAAACGTGCTCACCCCGGCGACCACCAGCGGCGTCGCCTGCGCCACCGCGGCGAGCACCAAGCCGACGGCCCACAGCAGGGCGACGGCCATCTGCTGCTCGCGGTGGCGCCCCAGCAAGCGGGCGGTGAAGTGATACATCGCCGCCGGGATGAGCGCCACGCCGAGATACGAGGCGCGGGCCCACGCCGTCGCTTCCGCCGTGCCCTCCACCGCCAGCGCCATGCCGGCGCAGGTGAGCCAGGTGGCGATGAGGAAGGTGAGGGTGGCGAACTGCAGCGCCGCCGCCTTCCAGCGTTCGCGGATCGCCACCCGCAGGCCGAGCGCCAGCAGACCCATGGCGACCGACAGCGAGAGGGCGGCGAGCACGAAGGCGGCGGCGGGGTTGGCGCTCACGCTCGGGTGTTTTCCGGGGCGGTCATTCAATGGCAAGCAAGAACTTCGCCTATGCGGGACCTCCCTTTGTTCATAGGCACTTGCAGCCCGCAGCGTGAAGCCGTTCACAGTCGGCGCGTGTAACTCCTTCCGCGCGCGAGCCCGCCATCGCGGCGTCCGCCTTGTAAATCCGCGCTCCTCGCGCAGCGCCAGCGAGGCGTCACCCGAGTGGGGCGCAGGCAGCCGGAGCGGTGCGTGCTGCCGTCACCCCAGCAGCTGCCGCGCGATCACCAGCTGCTGCACCTCGGTGGTGCCCTCGTAGATGCGCAGCGCTCGCACGGCACGGTAGAGGCGATCGACCGGGTGGTCGGCGAGCACGCCGCGTCCGCCCAGCACCTGCACCGCCTGGTCGACGATGCGCTGCGCGGCCTCGGTGGCGTAGGCCTTCGCCATCGCCGCCTCGAGGGTGATACGCACCGCGCCCTGGTCGGCCTCCCAGGCGGCGCGATAGGTGAGCAGGCGCGCGGCGGTGAGCTCGGTGGCCATGGTGGCTAGCTTCGCCTGCACGAGCTGGAACGAGGCTAGCGGCTGGCCGAACTGGTGGCGAGCACCGGCATGGGCGAGCGCCTCGGCGAGGGCGCGGGCACCCATGCCGCAGGCGGCGGCGGCCACCGTCGGGCGCAGGCGGTCGAGGGTGCGCATGCCCAGCTTGAAGCCGCCACCCTCCTCGCCGAGGAGCGCGTCGCCGGCGAGGCGGCAACTCTCGAAGGCCAGCTCGCCGAGCGGGTGGGGCGCGGACAGCACCTGCGCGCCGGCGAAGCGCAGGCCGGCGGCGTCCGCCGGCACCAGGAAACACGAGACGCCGCGACTGCCGGCCGCACGGTCGGTGGCGGCGAAGACGCAGTAGACGTCGGCGATACCGGCGTTGGAGATCAGGGTCTTGCGGCCGTCGAGGCGCCAGCCGTTGCCATCGCGCACGGCGGTCGTGGCGAGCCCGCCGACGTCGCTGCCGGCCTCCGGCTCGGTCATCGCGAAGGCGGTCATCGCTTCGCCGCGCAGCACCCGCGGCAGCCAGGCCTGACGCTGCGCCGGCCCGCCGCCGAGGGTGATGGGCAGCGACCCCAGGCACTGCAGCGCGAAGACGGCGTCAGCGAGTGGCGAGGCGGCGGCGAGCGCCTCGCGCACCAGGCAACAGGCGCGCAGGTCGGGGGCCGCGGGCCACCCGCCGGCCTCGGCGGGCACCACGGCGCCGAGCCAGCCGGCGGCGCCCAGGCGCCCGAGGATCTCGCGCGCCTGCTCGCGGGCGCCGGCATCGTCGGCGGGGGTGGGGAGGGATGCGATCTGCTCGGCGGCGAAGGTGGCGACGCGAGCGGCGAGCTCGAGGTGGCGCAACTCGAGAAAGGCGCGCACCGGAGTGGGGTCGGGGATCGCCTGATCAGGCAAGGAGTGGGACCCCGGTAGGGTCGAGATCGCTTCGCTGCGCTCGCGATGACGGGCGAGCTGCCGCCACGGCGAGATTGCTGCGCTGCGCTCGCGATGACGGGCGGATCGTCATCGCGAGGAGCGCAGCGACGAAGCGATCTCGACGTGGAGGCATCGCGGTCACTTGAACACCGTCGCCCGCTTCGCCTTGAAGGCCTCGTAGGCCTCGCGAAAGTTCTCGTCCTGCATGCAGGCGGCCTGGATCTCCGTCTCGGCGGCCATCGCCGTCTCGACGTCCATCGCCGCCTCGCGCAGCAGCATGCGCTTGGTGACCTCAAGGCCGAAGGAGGGGCCGCGGGCGAGCCGCTCGGCCCAGGCGCCGGCCGCCGCCGCCAGCTCGGCGTCGGGCCCCACGCGGTGGTAGAGGCCGATGCGCTCCGCTTCTTGCGGCTCGACGAAGTCACCGGTCATCAGCAGCTCCATGGCGCGCCCCAGCCCGACGATGCGGGGCAGCAGCCACGAGACTCCCATGTCGGCGCCCGACAGGCCCACCTTGGTGAAGAGGAAGGCGATGCGTGCGCTCTCGGCGGCGATGCGGATGTCGCAGGCAGTGGCGATCACCGCGCCGGCGCCGGCCACCAGGCCGTTGAGGGCGCCGACGATCGGCCGCCGGCAGTGCAGCATCGCCAGGATGAGGTCGCCGGTGGCGCGGGTGAACGCCAGCAAGCCGCGGTAGTCGCGGGCGAAGAGCTGGCCGATGATGTCCTCGACGTCGCCGCCCGAGCAGAAGGCACGCCCGCTGCCGGTGAGGAGGATGGCGCGCACGCCCGGCTCGGCGTCGAGCTGGCGGAACGCCTGGCGCAGCTCGGCGTAGACCTCGAAGGTGAGGGCGTTGAGCCGTTCGGGACGGTCGAGGGTGACGGTGGCAACGCCGGTGTCGGCGTCGAGCGCGTAACGGAAGCTCTCGAACTGCAGCGCCATCGCACCCTCCGAGGTCGCTCTACGGCACCGCGGCAGTGGCCTCGATCTCGACCTTCGCGCCCGGCTCCAGCAGGCCGCGCACCTCGACCAGCGACATCGCCGGGTAGTGCCGCCCCATCAGCTCGTGCCAGCGCCGGCCGAGCTCGGCGCGGGCGGCGGCGTACTCCCCCTTGTCGAGCACGAAGACCGTCAGCCGCGCGACGTCGGCCGGCATGCCGCCGGCCTGGCGCACCACCGCCAGCACGTTGGCGAGTGCCTGCGAGAACTGCGCCGCGAAGTCGGCGCTCACCAGCTTCTGCTCGCCGTTCCAGCCGATCTGGCCGGCGACCAGGAGCAGGCGGCGCCCAGCCGGCACCAGCACCCCGTTGGCGTAGCCACGCGGCCTCCCCAGCTCGGGCGGCTCGACGATCTCGAGCCTTGCCGTCACGACTGCACCGCGCCGCCGTCGAGCGGCACCGCCTGGCCGTTGATGCCGCCGGCCCGCGGATCGCAGAGACTGACGATGAGGAAGGCCACCTCGTCGGCGGTGTAGAGCCGATGCTGCGGCGAGGTGCGCAGGACGTGCTCCAGCGCCTCTTCCGGCGAGATGCCGGTCTTGCCGGCGATGCGCGCCACCGACTCGCTGGTCATGTCGGTGTCGACGTAGCCCGGGCAGACGGCGTTGACCGTCACGCCGCGCAGCGCCAGCTCGGCGGCGACGGCGCGGGTGAAGCCCACCACCGCGTGTTTGGTGGCGGCGTAGGCGGCGATGTAGGGCGCTCCCATCTTGCCGGCGATCGAGGCGACGTTGACGACGCGTCCCCAGCCGGCGGCCGCCATGGCGGGCGCGAAGGCCTGCGTGCAGAGGAAGGTGCCGGTGACGTTGACGGCGAAGAGCCGGTTCCAGTCCTCGAGGGTGATCGACTTGAGCGGCGCCGAGTGGGCGACACCGGCGTTGTTGACCAGGATGTCGATGCGGCGCAGGCGGGCCAGCGCTTCCTCGCGCAGCGCCGACACCTGCGCCGGGTCGGTGACGTCGCAGCGCACCTCGTGGGCGACGTGGCCGGCGGCGCGCAGCCCCTCGGCGGTGGCGGCGAGCTGCTCGGCCGAGCGCGCCGCCAGCACCACCGCCGCGCCGGCCTCGGCGAGCAGGCGCGCGGTGGCGGCGCCGATGCCGCGCCCGCCACCGGTGACCACCGCGCCCTTGCCGTCGAGCTGGCCCACGCCCGGCGACGATACCGCGGTTGGCGGGCGTCGCGCCGGGTCTACAGCCGGCGCGCTGCCAGCACCGCCTCGGCGAGGATGGTGCCCAGCGTGGCGATCGTCTCCTCGCCCTCGGCGATGCCGGCCGCCGCCGGGTCGCCAAAGTAGGCGCGCGCGCCACCTGCCTCCGCGAAGGTGTGCTTGCCGTCGCGGATCGCCGTCGACAGCGACGCCGGGTTGGCCGGCAGCTCGCGACGCACCGCCTCGCGCACCAGCTCGGGGCGCGCCGCCAGCACCACCGAGCTCTCGAAGCGCCCGGCGTGGCATGCGCCGCTCTTGAACTCCTCGCCGAGGCGCAGCGCCCAGGGCTTTCGCGTGAGATCGGGGAACACGGCGAGCACCACCTGCTCGGCCAGCAGCCGCGACACCGCGGCGTGGAGGGCGCCGAGGTGTGCCGGGTCGAGGTGGACGTTGGCGAGGGCGAGGGTGGAGAAGCCGTGGAAGGCGAGCGAGCGCCCGACGTCGACGAGCAGCTCGGTCACCGTCTCGGGGCGCAGCGAGATGGTGCCGGCGAACCCCGCCGCGAAGGGCGCCGCCGAGTAGTCCAAGGGCGGCAGCAGCAGCGGCAGCAGGTCGTGCTCCGCGAGCCGGCGGGCGCACTCCTCGGCCATCGCCGCGGCGATGATGCCGTCGGTGAGAAGCGGCAGGTGCGGCCCGTGTGCCTCGGTCGCACCGACGGGCAGGATGCACACCGTGCGGGCGCGATCGAAGGCGTCGATCTCGCTCCACGGCAGGTCTCCCCAGCGCGGGATGCTAGTGGCCGGTGACGGCGGATCGCCACTCATGGAGATGTCACCATAGCAACTCGCGACTGTCGTTGTGCCGGGGCGAAGGAAAGCCTTGCGTGCCGGGTTTCACAGGACGGGAAGGGCCAACATCGTCGAGAGGAGCCACCCAATGACCCGCCAGCGCTTCATCATCCCCCTTGCGAGCCTCATCCTCAGCGCCGGGCTGGTGGCAGCTCACGCCCAGCCGCCGGTCGGCGGCGGCCACGGCGGTCCCCCCGGCTTCGGCCGCGGGCCGGGCGGCGGCGAGCGCGACGGCCGCGGCCCCGACGGCCCCGGCTCGCGCGGCCTCATGGATCCGCGCCGCCTCGCCGACTACCTGCAGCTCACCGACGAGCAGCGGGCGAGCGCGCGGCAGCTCTTCGAGGCACAGCGCGACAAGGTGCGGCCGCTGATGGAGCGGCAGCGCGACCTCCGCGATCAGCTCGACGAGATGCTCGACGACCCCGACGCCAGCGACGCTGCCCTGGGCAACCTGGTCAAGCAACTGCACGCCAACCGCCGGACCCTCGAGGCGGCGCACCTGGAGCTCGAAGGCAAGCTCGTTGCCATGCTCGACGCCGAGCAGAAGGCGAAGTTCGAGCAGCTCAAGAGCGTGATGGACGGCATGGGATTCGGGCCGGGACACCGGCACGGCCGGCGCGGCTCTCGCTAGAGCGGCGATCGCGCGCACGCCCTCGATCCGCTGTCGCTCACCATCGCCACCGCCGTGGCGTCGATCCGCTACTACTGCGGCGACTTCGCGGCCGCCCAGCGGGCCGTGCGGGCGGCCCTGCGGCTCGACCCCAACTTCGCCCAGGCGCACAACGTGCTCGTCCAGGTGCTGATCGAGCAGGGAGGCCGCGCGCGCCTACGCGATCATGGACCAGCGCGTCGGGCCGAGCCAGGCGGCGCTGCAGATCGATCTGCTGGCGCGCTCGGGACAGACGGGGGCGGCCGCGCGGGTGCTGGAGGAGGCCCTGCGCGCCAGCGGCGCGGGCCGCACTCCGTACGCTGACGCCTTCCTCAGCCGCGAGCTGGCCCGCTTAGGCCGCGCCGACGAGGCGATCGTCTATCTCGAGCGCGCTATCGCCGACGGAGAAAGCGACGTCATGCTGCTCGGCGTCGACCCCGCCGCCGGGCCGCTGCGCGCCGACCCGCGGGTGGAGCGGCTGCTGCGGGGGCCTCGGCTTCGCCGAGCCGCGCTCGAGCTGAGAGCGTCGCGAGGGCGTTCGTTCAGTACCGCCGCCAGAGCCGCAGCCCCCCCGCCGTCGACGTTACCTGGAAGCGCGCCGCCAGCACCGCGGCATAGGCGCTCGTCGCCGCCGGCTCGCCGTTGATCTCCTGCACCTCGACCGAGCGCCAGGGAGCGAAGGCGCGGGTGAGCTGGACGCGGAAGAGCTCGAGGTAGTCGGCGAGCCGCGGGTGGTCGGGCGGCATCAGGATGCGCAGCCGGCGGCCTCGGCCCTCGGAGGTGAGGACGAGCGTGCTGCCCTGGAAGACCAGGTGGCTGCCGGCGGCGCGGCGC
>DASYUP010000608.1:0-3584 GCA_036001185.1 Thermoanaerobaculia bacterium | reverse complement strand
TCGACTACTTCGAGAACTCGCGCCGCGCCACCCTCGCCCAGCGGCAGTGGGCGATCGACAACCCGCGCCGCTGGCGCGCCCTCGGGCCGGACGTCTGGGGAGTGAGCGCCGGCGACGGACCGGCGGACCTCGAGCTGCCGGTCAACGGCGAGCTGCGGCGCTTCTGGACTTATGCCGGCCGCGGCGTCGGCGCCGACCGCATGGTCGACGACGGCACGCTGGTGCCGACGGCGCTCGGTGGCTCGGTGCCCTTCGCTCCCGAGGTCACGTTGCCGGCCCTGCTGGCGCTGCGCCAGCGCTACGGCGAGCACCTCTACGGCCGGTATGGCTTCCTCGACGCCTTCAACCCCACCTTCCAGTTCGCCGTGGCGGTCCACCATGGCAAGGTAGTGCCGGGGGTGGGATGGTTCGACACCGACTATCTCGGCATCGACCAGGGGCCGATCGTGGCGATGATCGAGAACTACCGCTCCGGCCTCGTCTGGCGGCTCATGCGTCGCAACCCGCACCTGCGGCGGGGCCTGCAGCGCGCCGGCTTCACGGGTGGATGGCTGGGGCAGCCGGCGCCGCCGTGATGCCGCCCCCGCATCGCCGGAAGGGCTACAGCGCGGCGGTGCCGGCACCGCCATCGCGGCGGCGCAGCCGAGGCGTCCGGCGAATCCGCCCGGCGCTGGCGGTGCTCGTCCTCGCCGCCACGCTCGCCAGCCTTGCCTGTCACCGCGGCACGGCGCAGCGGACCGCCACGGTGCGCTTCTGGGGCTTCGGTCGCGAGGGCGAGGTGGTGCGCGACATGGTGCCCGACTTCGAGCGCGCGCACCCGGGCATCCACGTCGAGGTGCAGCAGATCCCCTTTACCGCCGCACACGAGAAGCTGCTCACCGGCTTCGTCGGCCGCTCGACGCCCGACGTCGCGCAGCTCGGCAACACCTGGATCGCCGAGCTCGCCGCCCTCGGCGCGCTGGCGCCGCTCGACGCGCGGCTCGCCGGCTCGGCCTCCATCCGCCGCGACGACTTCTTCGCCGGCGCCTGGGAGACCAACGTCGTCGACGACGTCACCTGGGGCGTGCCCTGGTACGTCGACACCCGGCTCCTCTTCTATCGCCCCGACCTGGTGGCGTCGACCGGCGTTCCCTGGCCGCCGCGCAGCTGGGCCGAGTGGCGGCAGGCGATGGTGGCGTTGCAGCGCCGTGGCGGCCCCGGCCGCTACGCCATCCTGCTCCCCATCGACGAGTGGGCCCAGCCGGTCATTCTCGGGCTGCAGACGAAGGCCGACCTGCTCTCTGCCGGCGGCGCTCGCGGCCACTTTCGCGATCCTCGTTTCCGCCGGGCCATGGCCTTCTACTTCGACCTCTACCGCAGCGGACTCGCGCCGCCGCTCGACCAGTCGGGTCTCGCCAACCTCTACCAGCAGTTCGACGAAGGGTACTTCGCCATGGTCATCAGCGGGCCGTGGAACCTCGGCGAGTTTCGGCGACGGCTGCACGACCCCGCGCGCTGGGCGACGGCACCGCTGCCGCCGCCCGAGCCCGGCATGCCCTATCCGGGCGCGTCGATCGCCGGCGGCTCGAGCCTCGTACTCTTCCGCGCCGCCGCCCAGCCGGACGCCGCCTGGCAGTGGCTCGAGTTCCTCGCCGCTCCCGCCCAGCAGGCGCGCTTCTACGCCCTGACCGGCGACCTGCCGGCGCGCCGCTCTGCCTGGCTGCCAACGGGCCTCGCCACGGACCCCAAGGCCCGCGCCTTCCTCGTCCAGCTCGGCAACGCCGTGCCGCTACCCAAGGTGCCGGAGTGGGAGCGCATCGCCACCCGCGTCGCCGACCGTGCCGAGCAGGGGGTGCGTGGCGGCCGCTCGCTCGACGCCGTCCTCGCCGGCCTCGACGCCGACACCGACCAGATCCTCGAAAAGCGGCGCTGGCTGCTGGCGCACGGCGCGCGGAAGGGCGGATGAGCGCGCCGGGGCCGCGGCCGCTGGACCCCGGGCGCCTCGACGAGCTGCGCGGCAACCCCGCCGAGGCGCGCGCGGCCTGGCTGCTGCTCTCCCCGGCGCTGCTCGCCATCGCCGCCTTTTTCGCCCTGCCGCTGCTCGCCGCCATGCTGCTCTCGCTCACCGATTTCGACATCTACGCCGTGGCGGACCCGCACAACATGCGCTTCGTCGGCGCCGCCAACTACGCGCGCCTGCTCACCGATCCGGTGTTCTGGCAGGCGCTGCGCACAACCCTCGTCTTCGTCCTCGTGGGGGTGCCCCTCAGCCTCGGCGCCTCGCTCGCCGGCGCGCTGCTGGTCTCCTCGCGGCTGGCGCGTTGGCCGGGCTTCTTCCGCACCGTGTTCTTCGCCCCGGTGGTGACGACGCTGGTCGCCGTGGCGGTGGTCTGGCGCTACCTCTACCATCCCCGCTTCGGGCTCTTCAACGAGATCCTCGGCGCCCTCGGGCTGCCGCGCCCGGACTGGCTGGGCCGCCCGGGCTGGGCGATGGTCGCCATCACCCTGCTCGCCGTCTGGCGCAGCTTCGGCTACGGCCTCGTCATCTACGTCGCCGGCATGCAGGCGATCCCGCGCTCGCTCTACGAGGCGGCGGAGCTCGACGGCGCTGGCGCCTGGCGGCAGCTCGTCGACATCACGCTGCCCCTGCTGCGGCCGACGACCCTCTTCGTGGCGGTGATCACCACGGTTGGCCTGTTCCAGATCTTCGCCGAGCCCTACGTGATGACGCGCGGCGGCCCGCTCGGCGCCACCACCTCGGTGGCGTTGCTCATGTACCAGCAGGGGTTCCGCTGGTGGAGCATGGGCAACGCGGCGGCGATCGCCTTCGTCCTCTTCGCCATGGTGCTGCTGGCGAGCGCGCTGCAGGCCCTGCTGGCGAGGCGGGTGCGCCGGTGAGCGCGCTGGCCCGGCGGCGCGTCGCCACCTTCGCCGTCAACGGGGCGCTGCTGCTGCTCGCGGCGGCGACGGCGCTGCCGCTGCTGTGGATGGTCTCGGCCTCGCTGATGCCCACCGGCGAGGCGCTGTCGCTGCCGCCGCGGCTACTCCCTTCGCGGCCGACGCTTGCTCACTACGTCGACCTCTTCGCGCGCCTTGCCATCGGCCGCTCGCTCGCCAACACGCTGCTGCTCGCCAGCCTCATCACGACCGTGTCTCTGCTGTGCAACTCGATGGCTGGGTACGCCTTCGCCAAGCTGCGCTTCCGTGGCCGCACGCGTCTCTTCACGCTGCTGCTGGCGACGCTGGTGGTGCCGCCGCAGGTCACCGTGCTGCCGCTCTTCCTCGAGATCCGCGGCCTCGGCCTCGTCAACTCGTTCGCCGGCGTGCTGGTCGCCGCCATCGCCACCGTCTTCGGCATCTTCCTCGTCCGCCAGTTCGCGCTCGGCATCCCCGACGAGCTGCTCGACGCCGCCCGCCTCGACGGCGCCAGCGAGCTGCGCATCTACTGGACGATCGTCGTGCCGCTGCTGCGCCCCATCCTGGTGACGCTCGGCGTCTTCACCTTCCTCGCTTCGTGGAATGACTTCATGTGGCCGCTGATCGTGCTCACCGACGAGAGCAAGTACACGCTGCCGCTGGCGATCGCCAACCTCTCCGGCGAGCAC
>DASYUP010000607.1:0-3287 GCA_036001185.1 Thermoanaerobaculia bacterium | reverse complement strand
GCGCGCCGCGAGGTGGCGGTACGCGAGGAGGCGACGCGCCTCGCCGAGCAGCAGCGCGGCGAGACCGACAAGCGCATCGAGAGCGGCGTCAGCCCGGAGACCGAGGCGGCGCAGCCGCGGGCCGAGCTCGAGCGCCGGCGCGGCGAGCTGCTGTCGGCGCGCGAGGCCGTCTCACGCGCCGAAAACGCGCTCAAGCTGCTGATCTTCGGCGACGCCGACGACGCGGCGTGGGGGCAGGGGCTGGCGCCGAGCGACGATGCCGAGCCCAGCGTGGCGCCGATCGACGTCGGCTCCGCGATGGCGCGCGCCCTCGCCGCACGGCCCGAGCTGGCGTCGAGCGCCGCCGCCCTCGAGCGCCGCAAGGCGGAGACCGCGCTCGCCCGCGACGCCATCCGCCCCGCTCTCGACGCGGTCGTCTCCTACGACCGCTTCGGCCTCGCCGGCTCGCGCAACCCGGCCGGCACCTCACCCACCTCGCCCGGCCAGAGCAACCCGGTGCCACGCCGGCTGCAGGGCGGCTGGGGCGACTCCCTCGACCTGCTGCGCAACGGCGGTCTCGACGACACCCGCGTCGGCCTCGTCTTCGCCGTGCCGCTCGGCAACCGCCAGGCGCGCGCCGGGGCATCGATCGCCGAGAGCGCCGAGCGGCAGGCGGAGGCCGAGCTCGCCCGGGCCCGCAAGCAGGTGCGCAGCGAGGTGCTCGACGCCGCCGCGGCGCTCGACACCGCCGGCCAGCGCATCGCCGCGGCGCGCGCCGCGCGCGAAGCGGCGGAGGTGCAGCTGATGGCCGAGCGCGAGCGCTACGGGGCGGGGATGTCCACCAACTTCCTGGTGCTCACCCGCCAGAACGACCTCTCGCGCGCGCGGCTCGACGAGATCGCGGCGCAGACCGACTACCGCCGCGCGGCAACGGAACTGGCGCGAGTCACCGGCGCCCTACTCGCCGAGCGCGGCATCGAGATCGACGACATCGGGATCGACAAGACAGATGGCAATGCGGCGAGCGGCACCGCTCGCCAAGGAGGGAAGTCATGAAGAAGCGCATGATCCTGACGGTGGTGGCGATGGTGGTCTTTCTCACCGCCATCGGCTCGCTCAAGTTCTTCCAGATCCGGGCGGCGATCGCCCAGTCGATGTCATTCCGGCCGCCGCCGGAGGCGGTGACCACCACCGTGGCCCGCACCGAGCAGTGGCCGGCAACGCTCTCCGCCGTCGGCTCGGTGGTCGCCGTGCAGGGCGTCACCGTCAGCGCCGACCTCCCCGGCGTCGTCGAGGCCATCGCCTTCGACTCCGGCGCCCGCGTGCGCAAGGGCGACCTGCTGGTGCGCCTCGACACCAGCCAGGAGCAGGCCCAGCTCGCCGCCGCGGTGGCCGAGCGCCGCCTCGCCGCCCTCAACCTCGAGCGCATGCGCGCCCTGCGCGGCAAGGGCGTCGTGTCGCAAGCGGAGTACGACCGCATCCAGGCCGAGTCGCAACAGGCGGGAGCGCGGGCGGCGGAGATCGCCGCCACCATCGAGCGCAAGCGGATCCGGGCGCCTTTCGCCGGCACCCTCGGCATCCGCCGCGTCAACCTCGGCCAGTACCTCGACGCCGGCGCCGCCGTGGTACCGCTGCAGGCGATCGATCCCATCTACGTCAGCTTCGGCGTGCCGCAACAGGACGCCGGGCGCCTGCCCGCCGGCGCCGAGGTGCGGGTAACGGCGGAGGTCGGCGGCCTCGCCACGACCGGCCGCATCACCGCGGTGGACTCGGTGGTCGACGAAGCGACCCGCAACGTGCAGGTGCAGGCCACCTTCGACAACCCGCAGGGGGCCCTGCACCCCGGCATGTTCGTCACCGCCAGCGTGCAGCTCGGCGCCGGGCAGCCGGTGGTGTCGCTGCCCGCCTCGGCCATCAACTACGCCCCCTACGGCGACTCGGTCTACGTCGTCGAGGAGGTCAAGGGCCCGGGCGGCGAGAGCTACCTCGGCGTGCGCCAGCAGATCGTCAAGCTGGGACCGGCGCGCGGCGACCAGGTGGCGGTCCTCTCCGGCATCAAGGCCGGCGAGCAGGTGGTGACCTCGGGCGTGTTCAAGCTGCGCCCCGGCGCCGCCGTGCAGGTCAACAACAAGATCCAGCCCGCCAACAACCCCGCCCCGCAGCCGGAGAACTCGTGACCCGCGAGCGGGTCATCCCGAGGAGCGCAGCGACGAGGGATCTCGACGCAGCGCAGTGCAATAACGAGGAGAGCCCATGAAACTCACCGACCTCTTCATCCGCCGCCCCGTCCTGGCGGTGGTCGTCAACCTGGTGATCCTCATCGCCGGGCTGCAGTCGATCCGCTCGCTCAGCGTGCGCCAGTTCCCGCGCAGCGATATCGCCGTGGTGCGGGTGAGCACCGCCTACGTCGGTGCCAACGCCGACCTCGTGCGCGGCTTCATCACCAGCCCGCTCGAGCGGGTGATCGCCAGCGCCGACGGCATCGACTACCTCGAGTCGTCGAGCGCCCAGGGGCTGTCGACGATCACCGTCCACTTGAAGCTCAACTACGACACCAACGCCGCCCTCACCCAGGTTCAGGCGAAGGTGGCGCAGGTGCGCAACGACCTGCCGCCCGAGGCGCAGGCGCCGATCATCGAGCTGGAGACGGCCGACAACCAGTTCGCCTCCATGTACCTCGGCTTCTCGTCGAAGGACCTCGATCAGAACCAGATCACCGACTACCTGACCCGCGTCGTGCAGCCCAAGCTCTCCGCCATCAGCGGCGTGCAGCGGGCGGAGATCCTCGGCGGGCGCACCTTCGCCATGCGCATCTGGCTGGAGCCGGCGAAGATGGCGGCGCGCGGCATCTCCCCCTCCGACGTGCAGCGGGCGCTGCAGGCCAACAACTACCTCTCCGCCCTCGGCCACACCAAGGGCTCGATGGTGTCGATCAACCTGATCGCCAACACCGACCTGCAGACGCCTGAGGAGTTCCGCCAGCTGGTGGTCAAGGAGGATGCCGGCGGCGTCGTCCGCCTGGGTGAGATCGCCGAGGTCGCCCTCGGCGCCGAGAACTACGACCAGGAGGTGCGCTTCAACGGCGAGTCGGCGACCTTCATGGGCATCTGGGTGCTGCCCACCGCCAACACCCTCGACGTCATCAAGGAGGTGCGGGCGGTGATGCCGGGCATCCAGGCGCAGCTTCCGGCGGGGATGAAGGCCGGCATCCCGTACGACTCGACGCTCTACATCCGCGACGCCATCCAGGAGGTCCTGAAGACGCTCTCGGAGACGCTGCTCATCGTCGTCCTGGTGATCTTCCTCTT
>DASYUP010000606.1:0-14216 GCA_036001185.1 Thermoanaerobaculia bacterium | reverse complement strand
GTCCGGTCCACAGTCGTCGCACGGAGATCATGCGGAAGCCTCCTTTGGGGATGAATCGGGGGGGCGAAACCGGCCGTAGTCTACACGCGCGTCGCAGCGGCGCAAGGGCGAAGAGCAGGCGTCATCGCATCGTCACGGACTGCCGTCGCGCGACGATCCAAATGGTTGGAAGGTGCGGATTCCTGAAGCCGCGCCGCGGCGCCACTGATACGTTTTAGCGACGACCAGTCGAGCCGAAACCGCCGCCCTCGCGATCGGTGGAGGAGAGCTCCTCCGCCTCCACCCAGCGCACCGTGGCGACCGGTGCCACCACCAGCTGCGCGATGCGGTCACCCCGGCGAATGGTCACCGGCTCCGCCCCGAGGTTGGCGAGAATCACCGCCACTTCGCCACGGTAGTCGCTGTCGATGGTGCCCGGGGCGTTCGGCAGCACGAGGCCGTGGCGCAGGGCGAGACCGCTGCGCGGGCGCACCTGGCCTTCCCAACCGGCGGGGATCTCGAGCACCAGGCCGGTGGGAACGAGCGTCCGCTCGCCGGGTGCGAGCACCACCTCGCCGACGACGGCGGCGCGGAGGTCGAGGCCAGAGCTGCCGGCAGAGGCGGCAGCAGGCAACGGCAGGCCTTCGCCGTGCGGCAGCCGCCGCACTCGCACAGTAACGGGCGCGCTCACTACTCCTCGGGTGGTGGTGGTGGCGGCGGCGGTGGTGATCGTTGCGGGTTCGGGTTCTGCGGCGGAGGCGCCTGCATGCCGCCGGGGGAGAGGCCCGGCCGGAAGGGGCGGCCCAAGAAGCGCGCCTGGCGCGCCGTGACGCCCGCCTGACCCGGCGCGCCGAACCCACCGCCGCCCTGAGCCAGCATGTCGCTGGTGAACTGCCAGTGGTCGTAACGCTCCTGGTCGAAGAGCTTCTTGATCGCCTTGTTCGTGCTGCGACTGCGCACCCCGCGAATGGGGCCGAGCCCGACGTTGCCGTCGGGGACGTTGGTCCCCGACGGCTGCCGGCCGTCGGCACCGCCGCCCTCGTCCACCGGCGGCTGGTTCATCGTCGGGTCTCCACCCGGTCCCACCACGCGGATGGGCACCCAGTCGGCCTTGCCGGTGAACGGATCGACCCACAGCTGACGTATGCAACGTGGCTTGACTTCCACCAGCTCCCCGAGGCGCAGCGGCAGGCGCCCGAAGCGACGCTGGAAGACGCGGATCGCCTCGGCGTATTGCCAGCCGCGAAAGATCAGCTCCTCTTCCTTCTCGCGCTTGATGGCGGTGCGCCAGAGTGGGATGGCGGCAGCGACCAGGATGTTGAGCACCATCACCGCCACCATCAGCAGCACGAGGTTATAGCCCGCCTCGCCGCGGCGCCGGGCCACGGGGCCGCCGTCGCGCGGAACGGCCGGCGTCACCATTCGCTGTAGAGCCTGCCGTCCGAGGCGGTCTTGTCCGACCCCGAGTGGACGTCCATGATGCCCGGCTGCCCCGGCTCGGCGGCGCCGCCCTCTCCACCGCTCGGCTGCTCGTCGAGCTTCGGCTCCTCGAACACCGCCACCCAGGTCTCCTTGCTCTTCGTCATGGGATCGACGGGGAGCGTGCGCAGGTAGCCCTCCTCGACCAGCACGTCGAGGCTCTCCGGATAGTGCCCCTTGTCGGCGTAGTACTGGTCGATGACGTCGCGGAAGGTGCGCAGGTCGGTGCGCAGCACCGCTTCCTTCGCCCTGTCCGGGGTGTGCATCAGCTTGGGCATGGCGATGGTGGCGAGGATGCCGATGATGGCGACGACGACGATCAGCTCGAGCAGGGTGAAGCCCGCCTGCGCCCGCCGCCGGGGCTCCCCTGCCCGCCGCCGACAGCTCACCATGCTCACCATTTGCTGTACGGCACTCCGTTGATGCCGACGCCGGACGAGAGCGAGTAGACGTCGTAGACGTTCTGCCCGCCCCAGCTCGCGCTGTCAGGCTCGTCCTGGTAGCTGCGCAGCCCCCACTCCGCCTTGCCGGTCATCGGATCGATCGGGATGCGGCGCAGGAACTTGGCCTTCTTGTCGATCTGGCCGACGATGTCGGCGCCATTGACCAGCGACTCGAGGTCGCGCGGGTAACCGTCGGTGCCGAGGTCGACGGGGAGGAAGCCGGCGTCGCTGTAGCGGTGGTAGTCGTCGATGGCGTAGCGCATGCCGCGCAGCGCGTCGCGCAGCTCCGCCTCCTTGAGGCGGCGGTCGGTCACCCGCGCCGTCGGCAGCACTACGCTGGCGAGGATGAGCATCACGGCGCAGACGATGACCATCTCGGCGAGGGTGAAGCCCCGCTCGCCGCCGCGGCGCAGCGCCGACCGCCACTCAGGCATGTGGCCCCTCCTCGTTGGGGCCGGCGCCGTCGTCGTGTCCCGCCGCCGGCGTCACCCGCACCTGCGCCCCCTGGGCCGTCGCCGGCAGCGCCTCGAGCGCCGGGCCGAGCGCCTTCGGCCGCTCGAACCGGATGGCGGTGTCGCCGGCGTGCTTCGCCTCGAAGGCGATCACCGCCACCGTTCCCTTGCCGGTGACGCCCGGCCGGTCGCCGAGCCGGCTGGCGCCGAGCAGCAACCGGCCGGCGCCGCTGACGGCACCGAGCAGCTCTGCCTCCCCTTCGCCGCCGAGCAGCTCGCCGCGCGTCCAGGAGACCGGGGTGACGATCTGCGGATCGTAGGTGATGACCAGCGGCAGGTGCGACAGCGGCACGCGGGCGTCGGCGTCGAGGCGGAGTTCGAAGCGGTCGCCGGCGGCCACCGCCACGGCGCCGGGCACCAGCCGCAGCCGCACCCGCGCTTGGGAGCGGGCCTCGCCACCGACGGCGGCCAGCGCGCCGACGGCAACGCCGCCCTCGTTCTTGGCCAGCGTCGCCACCGCCGGGGGTCTCGCCTCGGTGCCGGTCGCGGCCGCCGGCGCGGCAGCGCTCGGCGCCTGCTTCTGCGCGGTGCCCTGCGGCGGCTCCTCCTCGGGCTGCTCCTCCTCGGGCGGCGGCGGCGTGGCGCTGGGGAAGGCCGGCGGCACCAGCTCGACCCCCGGCGGCGGCTGCTGCTGTTGTTGCTGCTCGGGCGTCGGCTCCTCGAGATCGGGACCGCCTTCCGCTCCCTCCTCGAGCCCCGGCGGCAGCTCCTGCACCCGCTGGCGGATCAGCTCGCGCACGCGGTCGGCCGCCGAGGCGCCCTCGTCGAACGGTCCCTCGACGTCGGACTCCACGCGCGGGCTGCCGCCGCGGAAGGTGATGTTCTGCTCGGTGCCCACCCAGATGGGCATCAAGTCCGCCTCGCTGATGTCGGAGCGGCGGATGATGTGGGGCGTCATGGTGAGCAGCACGTCGGTACGCTGGGCGTCGCGACTGTCGTGTGAAAACAGTCGCCCGAGGATGGGGATCTCCGACAGCCCCGGGACGCCGGTCTGGCCCGAGCTCTCGTCGGTGCGCAGCAGGCCGGCGAGGAAGTTGGTCTCGCCGTCCTTGAGCCGGATGACGGTGTCGATCTGCCGCGTGCCGATGATCGGTTGGTCCTGACCGTTGCCCACCGACACCGAGCCGTTGAGGTTGCTGACCTCGACGTGCAGCTTGAGGGTCACCTCCAGGTTGTGGTGCACGCGCGGCTCGATGTTGATCTTGATGCCGACGTCCTGGTACTGGAAGGAGGTGATGGGGACGATGTTGCTGCCCACCGTGTTCGAGGTGTTGAAGGTGGTGGTGGGGATGGGCACCTTGTCGCCGATGATGAGCGCCGCCTTCTCCCCCTCGCTGATGCGCAGCTGCGGCCGCGCCAGCACCTGGGCGTCGGTGTTGTTCTTGACGAAGGTGTAGAGGAAGCTGGGGATGGTGAGCGCCCAGCTGCCGCGATTGAGGTTCCTGAGGTCGTCGAGCGAGAGCTGGTTGCCGCCGGTCTTGTCGTCGAGGTCGAGGCCGGGCACCAGCGACTGCCCGAGGCTGTAGCTCGACAGCGTGGTGCCGAGGTCGCGGATCTTGCGCGAGTTGATCTGCAGCAGCTCGACGTCGACCACCACCTCGGCGCGCGCCTTGTCGTTGGTCTCGATCAACCGCTCCGCCACCTTCACGCGGTCGATCGAATCGCGCACGATGATGGCGTTGAGGCGCTCGTTGGCGGCCAGCTTCTTGGCGTCGACCAGCGTGCGCAGCATGGTCATGACGTCCTTGACGTCCGAGTTGCTGAGGAAGAACGTCTGGATCACCAGATCTTCATACGCGCGCCGGTTCTGCGGCGTATCGGCGGCGATGAGGATGGTGTGCGGGTCGAGCACCTTGTAGAAGTGCTGCGCCGCGCGCATGAGGATCTCGAGGGCGTCCTGGGCGGTGACGTCCTTGAGCTCGATGGCGATCTCCTGGTCCTTGAGGTTGGGGTCGAAGAGGATGTTGATGCCGAAGGCCTTGCCGAGGGCGCGGTAGATGTCCTTGATCGACACCGGGTTGGGGAACTCGAGCGAGATCGGCTGCGTCGAGCGCGGCTCCAGCATCGGCGGCTGGCTCCTCGCCTGCGCGTCCTTCTTCATCTCCTCGATGGTGCGCAGCTCACCTTGCTGGCGCTGCTTCGCCTCGATCGCCGCCCGCACCTTCTCGAGCTCGGTGGCGGCGTACTGGTTGGTGGTGTCGAGCTCCACCGCCTGGCGATACTCGAAGAGGGCGCGCTCGGGGGCGCCGGCTTCGGCGAACTTCTTGCCCAGCTCGAAGTGGGCCTGCGAGGCCTTGATCTTGGCGCGCATCAGCGCCGAGCGGTAGGAGAGGTCGTCGGGCTGCTTCTGCACCAATTGCAGGTAGAAGAGCACCGCCTGGTCCCAATCCCCTCGCTGCTCGGCGATCTGCGCCCGTCGGTACTCGGTGAAGCTGCAGCCGGCGAGGCCGAGCAGGGCAGGTAGCAGCAGCACCACGGCTGCGCGTCGCATCGTCGTCACCTTCATCAGGACGGACTCCCTCCCGCCGGCAGGCGTCGCGGTGGCTCCTCGGGGAACCCCACGAAGCCGATGGCCACCGATTCGTAGCCGATCTCCTGGATGATGAACTTGCCCTCGAGCACGGCGCCCGTGTGCACGTTGTAGATCTGGTCTCCCGACACCACCACGGCAATGCGGCTCTCCGGCGGCCCGAAGCTGCCGAGAAAGCGCAGGTGATCCGGCGACGGTGGCTGCGGCTTGGGTGGTGGCGGCGGCAGCACCGGGCCGACGAAGGGCCGCGGCGTCGGGACCGGCGGCGGAGCCGGCGGCGGTGGCGGCGGCGGGTCGGGGACGAAGTTGAAGGGGTCGCGCCCGAGACGGTATTGGTCCGGCTTCGGCTGCAGCGCCGAAAGGTCGAGCGCCACCACCTCGCGGGTGGCCGGGGTGGCGCTGGCGGTCGCCGCGTTGCCGGTTACCGGCCCCGGCGCCGCGCCGTCGCCCCTGCGGTTGGCGGCGCGCACCGCCAGCCCCAGCGCCAGCACGCCGGCGAGACCGACCAGCAGCCGTTTCTCGCGGCCGCCGATCTTCACGCCTGGCCTCCGCTCTCGTCGCGGTTGACGAACAGGGTCGACAGCCGCACCTGCAGCCGCAGCTGGCCGCCCTGCGCCTCGTCCTCGACGCGGATCTCGTCGAGGCTCAAGAACGAGGGGGTTTGCTCGAGCAGGTCGACGAAGGAGCGCAGCTGCGCGTAGGTCCCCTCGGCCGAGAAGGTGATCGACTTGCGCACCAGCGGCAGGCCGGGCACCGGATCGGTGCCGTAGCTGATCGCCTCCATACCGGCGAGGCCGGCCCGGCGCGCCAGGTGCTTGACCTCCAGCATGACGGCGGTGAGGCGGCTCGCTTCGCTGCCCAGGCGGTCGGCGTAGAGGTGCTCGACCGCCGCGCGCGTGCCGGTCGCCTGCTCCAGCATCGCCTCCGCCGCGCGACGCCGGCGCGAGAGGTCGTCGAGCTCGGCGCGGCGCGCGGCGAGGGCGCCCGACTGCAGCCCCAGCCGGTCGGCGAGCACGAGCTGGTAGCCGAGCAGCAGGGCGAGGCCGACGGCGACGAAGATGGCGGCCGGCAGCCACAGCCGCCGGCGCTCCCACCAGAGGTTGGCGATGCGGCTCACGGCGCCTCCCCACCGCTCCGCGCCGGCAGCGGCACCTCGGTGATGCGCGGCGCCGGTGCCACCGGCGGGCGTACGGCGAGCGCCGTCGGCGGACCGCCGGGAAGGTAGTAGACGCCGAGCACGAACTGGATGACGCCCTCCTGGCGGTGCTCGGTAGGCAGCGACGGGGAGGCGAACCAGGGGTCCTTGAAGAGGCGGTCGAGCAGCTCGGTGAGCGCCTCGTCCGACTCCGCCGCGCCGGTCATCTGCAGGTAGACGCGACCGCCGGACACCGTCGAGCCGGGGCGCCGGCTGCGCCGGCCGGCACCGCGCTGCTCGGGCGCCTGCGGGGCCAGGCTGAACAGCCGCACCTTGCGCGGCAGCACCTGGGCGAGGTGCTCGAAGAGGCCGCTCCAGGGAAACGTGCGCTCGCCGATGCGCGCGTTGAGGTAGCTGGCCTCGGTGTTCTGGCGACGCAGGTCCATGCCGGCGAGGCTGGATTCGGCGTTGGCCAGCCGCCGGCGCTCGGTGGCTATGCCGCGCTCGATCTCGACGATCTGCGCCCGCTTGCCCTCGATGCCGAAGAGCGACTGCCAGTAGAGCCAGCCGGCGAGCCCGGCGAGGACGACGCCGAGCACCCACAGCGCCGCCGCCGCCCGTCGCAACGGCCGGGTGTTGGCGAACGGTCGGCCGGCGAGGTTGACGGTCACGAGACCTCCGCGCGAGCGGCGCCGAGCATCGGCGCCACCTCCATCCAGCCGACGCGCTCGGCGGACGCGAGCGGCAGGCGCAACGCTTCGAGCGGCTCGCCGGGCAGGCCGAGGCCGGCGGTGAGCCAGCCCTGCCAGGCGCGCGCGCCTTCGGCCGTCGCCGCCGCCACCACCAGTCGCTCGAGGGTGAGGGCCGGCAGCTGATCGGCGACGAAGGCGCGGGTCAGGCGAAGGTCGCGCTCCACGGCGGAGGCACGCAGGCTGGGGGACTGGTTGTCGTCGAGGGCCTTGAAGCGATAGAGGACGGGCTCTCCCCGGCGCGTGAAGAGCAGAGTGTAACCACCGTCCCGGATGACGGCAAGCGCGCCGAGAGAGGCGGCGGCGAGCGGCTCGCCCACCGCCGGCACCAGCGCCAGGCTCTCGCTGGTGATGCGGCCGAGCCACACCCCGTGGGCGGCGAACACCTCCTCGAGCTGCAGGAGCAGCGCCTCGAGGGCGAAGGCGACGAGCAGCCGTCGCGGCTCGCTCTGCGCCGGCAGCGGCGCCACCTCGTGCCACGACAGACGCAGCTCCTCGACGCGGAAGGGGAGCTGCCGCTTGACTTTCCAGCGCACCACCTCGCCCTGCGCCTCGGCGGCGCGCGGCAGCTCGCCGATCTCGACGAAGGAAAGGCGCAGCCAGGCGTCGGGGAGCACTAGCGACGCCTCCCGCACCGGCGCCGAGACGGCGGCGAGCAATCCGCCCAGCCGCTCGCCGAGCAATGCCGGGTCGCGCAACGGGCCGCCCAAGAGACCGGGCTGGAAGGCGTCGGCGGGCAGCTCCAGCCGCCGCAGCTCGCGCAGCTCCCAGGCGCCGCCGCCCTCCACGAAGCGGCCGTAGCGCAGGGTGCCGCCGTCGAGGGCAAAGACGTGTGGCGGCGCCGCCACTGGTCCGAGGCCGAGGAGACGGCGTCCGAGAGTGCTCAGCTCGCTGGCCATGGCGTCAATCGACGAAGGTGACCTTGTTGATCTCGCGCAGGGTGGTGACGCCCTCGAAGACCTTCTGCAGCGCCGACTCGCGGAGGAAGACCATCCCCTCCTCCTTGGCCACGCGCTTGATCTCCGAGCCCGGCCGCTTGGCGAGGATGAGCTCGCGAATGGTATCGGAGAGGTCGAGCAGCTCGGAGACGGCGAGGCGGCCGTGGAACCCGGTGCCGTCGCACTCGATGCAGCCGCCGCCTTCGTAGAACACCTGGTTGCCGTAGGTGGCGAGGTCGAGGCCGCTCTCCTCGAGCAGCTGCCGCGAGGTGTTCGCCGGCCGCTTGCAGTGCGAGCAGATCTTGCGCACCAGTCGCTGCGCCAGCACGCAGTTGAGGGCGGAGACGAAGTTGTAGAGGTCGACGTTCATGTTGAGGAAGCGGCCCAGCACGTCGACCACGTTGTTGGCGTGCACGGTGGTGAACACCAGGTGACCGGTCAAGGCGGACTGGATGGCGATCTGCGCCGTCTCCTCGTCGCGGATCTCGCCCACCATCACCTTGTCGGGGTCGTGGCGGAGGATCGAGCGCAGGCCGCGGGCGAAGGTGAGCCCCTTCTTCTCGTTGACCGGGATCTGGGTGATGCCGCGCAGCTGGTACTCGACGGGGTCCTCGATGGTGATGATCTTGTCCTCGGAGGACTGGATCTCCGACAGGCAGGCGTAGAGGGTGGTGGTCTTGCCGGAGCCGGTGGGGCCGGTGACCAGCACCATGCCGTAGGGCTCGCGGATGAACTTGCGCAACTTGCGCATGGTCTCGTCGTCGAACCCCAGGATGTCGAGCTTGAGGTTCTTGAAGTCCTTGCTCATCGACTCCTTGTCGAGGATGCGGATGACGCAGTCCTCGCCGTGGACGGTGGGCAGGATGGAGACGCGAAAGTCGATGGTGCGCTGGGTGAGGCGCAGCTTGAAGCGGCCGTCCTGGGGCACCCGCTTCTCGGCGATGTCGAGCTCGCTCATTACCTTCAGGCGGCTGATGATGGTCCCGTGGTGGCGCTTGTCGATCGGCTCCATCGCCTGGTAGAGCACGCCGTCGATGCGGTACTTGACGATCACCTCGCTGTCGCGGGTCTCGATGTGGATGTCGCTCGCCCTTCGCTGAATGGCGTTGAAGATGGTGGTGTCGACGAGCTTGATGATCGGGCTCTGATCGGCGGTGAGGCGGTCGAGGGAGAGCACCTCCTCACCCTGCTCGTCCTCCTGTACCAGTTGCATACGGAAGTCTTCGGAGGCCTCGTCCAGCACCCGCTGCACGCTCTCGGACTTCTGCAGGATCTCCTCGATGGCGCTCTTCGCCCCCACCTTGGGTTCCACCGGCTCGCCGAGCAGCATCTCCAGCTCGTCGAGCTTGACTACGTCGGTGGGATCGGCGAGCACCACCGACAGGCGCCCGCCCTGGCGCACCTCGGGGATGAAGTGGTAGCGCAGCATGAGGTCGAAGGGGATCGATCGCAGCAGGTCGTTGTCGATGCGGAAGCGCGCCACGTCGACGTATTCCAGGCCGTAGCGCGCGGCGAGGGCCTGGGCCTGCTCCGCCTCCTGGGCGGGGCGGGCCCGCTCGGCGGCGAGCTGTTCGTCTCGGGTCACCATGATTACCTCGTGGTCATCGCCAGGCACCGTACCGATCCGACGTCGAGATCCCTCGCTGCGCTCGGGATGAAGTGATGGCTCGCTTCGCGCGGGACGATGTGGTCCTTCGCTGCGCTCGGGACGTCGAGATCCCTCGCTGCGCTCGGGATGAAGTGATGGCTCGCTTCGCTCGCCATCACTTCACCTGACCCAATATGCTGAACATCGGCAGGTATACCGAGATCAGCAGCAGGGCGACGATGATGCCCATGAAGACCAGCATGATGGGCTCGACCAGCGTCAGCAGCCGCTGCATGCGGATCTCCACCTCCTGGTCGAGGAAGTCGGAGATGTTGGTCAGCATGCCGGCGAGGGCGCCGGTGGTCTCGCCTACCTTGACCATGTCGACGGCGATGTCCTCCACTACCGTGGTCTGCTCGAGGGCGGCGTGCAGGGCCTTGCCCTCGCGCACCCGCTGCACGGTGGGCGCCAGCTTGTCGCGCAGCCAGGAGTTGCCCACCGCGCCGGTGGCGATCTCCAGCGAGGGCACCAGCGGCAAGCCACCGTCGAGCAGTGTCGCCAGCGAGCGCGTGTATTCGGACATACCGAAGCGGTGGAAGACGTCGCCCAGCACCGGCAACCGCAACCGCAGGTGGTCGAGCGCCAGCTGCCCTTCCGGCGTGTCGCGGTAGCGATCGACGGCGAAGATGGCGCCGGCGATCACCAGCACGATGGCGAGCCAGTGCGCCTGCACGAACTGGCCGATGGCGAGGGTGATGCGGGTGATCAGCGGCAGCTGCGCCTCGAGGTCGGCGTAGAGGCCGGCGAACTTCGGCACCACGAAGACGGTCATCACCACCACCATCGCCGCCGACAAGCAGACCAGCACCGTCGGGTAGACGAGTGCGGAGACCACCCGCTTGCGGGCCTCGAGCATCAGCTGCAGGTAGCGCACGAAGCGGCGGATCACCTTCTCCAGGTCGCCGCTGCGCTCGCCGGCCTTGAGGCTCGACGAGTAGAGGCGCGGGAAGAGCTCGGCGTGCGCCTCGAAGGCGGCCGACAGCTCCTGCCCGGACGCCACCCGCTCGCGCACGTCGATGAGCACCTCGCGAAAGAGCGGCTCCTTCATGCGCTCGAGCATCAGATCCAGACATTGGAGCAGCGGCAGCCCAGCGGCGAGCAGCGCCGCCAGCTCCTGATTGAACACCAGGAAGCGCTGGGTCGACAGCTTGCCGCGCGCGCGCCGCCGCGGCAGCGCCATGGCGAGACCCAGCCGCGGCCGCACCTCGAAGACGTGGAAGCCCTTGCGTTGCAGGTCCTGGCGCAGCGCGTCGGCGCTCGTCGCGTGGTGGAGCTGCTCGATGACCGCTCCCTCGGGAGTGCCCAGCCGGCAGGTGAACTGCATTGCCTACGGCCGCCTCCTGGGGGTCGGCCCTGCCGCCGTTGGCTGGCACCGGACCACCACCATCAGCGCCGTGGGGCTCGCCTCGCCGGGCGACAGAACCAGCACATAGGGTCGCCTGACGAAGAGGTTCACCTGGCTCTTGAGCAGCGGCACGACCTCGCCGGTGACCAGCAGCGCCGCCACCTCGAAGTCGTTGAGGCGCAGCCGCTGGCTGGACAGCATGTTGCCCACCCGGAAGCGCACCTGATAGTTGCCGCCCACCTGGAAGGTCATGCGCTCGCCCTCGAGGCCGCTCACCTTGCTGCTGCCGATCAGCACGTAGGAGCCATAGCGGAACTGTTGGCGCAGCGGTCGCAACAGCTCGGCAGGCACGTTGGACGGCGTCGCCGGCGTCAATGGCAGATTGGTGCCGCTTGCCTTGACCAGCCAGAGCTCGACGTCGACCGGCCGCGGTGGATGGTCGAAGGCAACGAGCACCGGCAAGATGCGAGTGATCGCTTCGTTGGTGTCGCGCAGCTCGAGCGTGTTGCTGGCCGGCTTCACCGTCACGGTGCCGCGCGACGAGAGCAACGGCAGCACCAGCGACATCGCCTCGCTCGCCGACTGGTTGTGCAACGTGAAGACGTAGAGCGCCACCTCCGGCTCGCCGCTGGGCTGTGCGGCGAGGCGCGAGGCTGGCAGCAGCAACAGCGCCAGCAGCGACAGCAGCAGCGCCGCAGCGCGGCGTCGAGCGTCAGGACGCAGCGCGCTCAGACGCCCAGCCGTCCGTCGACCACCAGCACGACGGAGAGGTCGTCGCCGTTCCACTGCACCACGTGGTCATAAGGTTTGTCGAGCTCGACGAGGGGCTCGGCAGCGAGCTCGGCGGGAAGCGCCGGAGGAAGGGGGCTCGGCAGCGACCGCACCGACGAAGCAGCGGCGTCCGGGCGAGACTGGCGCGGCACGCTGGTGCCGGTAAGCAGGACCAGCGCCACGCTCGCCGCGGCGGCCAGGTGCCGCGCGCGCGGCCGCCGCGCGGGCGGCATCACGCCGCCGGCGCCGCGCAGCGCGGCGACGCGAAGCCGCATCGCCTCGGCCTCGTCGTCGGCAAGGGATGGCGGGGCCAGGCGGCGGAAGGCCAGCGTGGGATCAGCAGCCACCGCCGCCCGACGGCAGGCCGCGCAACCGTCGAGGTGACGCAACGCCTCTTCCCAGCCCGGTGGATCACCGGGCGCCGCGTCGCGGGTGGCAGCGAGCTGGCGCCAGTTCGGGCAGCATCCAGCGACGCGATCGGCGCCTCGGCTCATGGCGCCTCGACCTCCAACGCCGCGCCGGCCTCACTCTGCGCGTATTCGGGGTAACGGCGCCGCACCTCCCGCTGCAGCGCCTTGCGGGCGTTGAAGAGATGGTTGCGCACCGTCGACTCCCGACAGTCGAGGATCGCCGCCACCTCTTGCGAGGACAGACCCTCGACCTCGCGCAGCAGGAAGGCCAGCCGCTGCTTTTCGGAGAGGCCGGAGGCGAGCTCGTTGAAGATCGCCTCCACTTCGCGCTGCTGCAGCTCGGAGAAGCCCCGCTCGCTCTCCACCTGCCGCAGATGGTGGCGGTAGGGCTCCTGGTGGCGCTCGCGGCTCTTGCGCGAGCGCAGGTGGTCGATGGCGAGGTTGGTGACGATGCGGTAGATCCAGGTGTTGGGGCTCCAGCGGGCGTCGAAGCGCGCGCGGTGCTCCCACATGCGGAGGAAGGAGACCTGCACCACGTCGCGCGCCTCCTCGAGGTCGCCGAGGACGCGGTAGGCCACCTGCAGCAGGGCCGGCGTCTTGCGCCGCACCAGCTCGTCGAGCGCCCGCTCGCTGTCGCGACGCAGCCCTTCCAGCAGCTCGAGGTCGGAGGCGGTGCTCCACCGCTGGCGCTCATCGCGCTCGCTGAAGATCAGCCTGGGCATGGTCAAGCTCGAGATCCTCCCGGGATGGCTTACGGACGCTCGCGGCGCGCCGTCTAAGACGGCTGTGTCGCGGCCCCCCGCCGGAGCCCCGGGGCAACGAAGCAAACCGCCGCTGGAGGGGGTCCATTCCGGACCGGCGGCTCGCCTATCATCCTATACTGCCGGCCCGTGGAGCTCTTGTACCAGCTCGGTTTGGGCCTCGTCCTGCTGCTCGCGGGCCCCTTCCTCCTGCTGTCCCGCCGGGCCCACTACCTGGCCACCTTGCGCGGGCGGCTGACCGTCGAGCTGCCGGACGGGGTAGCGGGTGCGCTATGGGTCCACGCCGTCTCGGTCGGCGAGGTGGCGGTGGCGGCGGCGCTGGCGGCGGGGCTGCCCGCGGAGCTGCCCCTGCTGGTGACCACCATCACCCCCACCGGCCAGCAGCGCGCCCGCAAGCTGTTCGCCGGCCGCGCCGCAGTCGGCTACCTGCCGTTCGACCTCGGCCTGCCGGTCGAGCGCTTCCTCCGCCGGCTGACTCCCGCCGCCCTGGTGCTCGTCGAGGGCGACTACTGGCCGTTGCTCCTCGCCCGCTGCCGGCGGCGCGGCGTGCCGGTGGCGGTGGTCAACGGGCGGCTCGGCGATCGCAGCTATCGCCGCCTCCTGCGCGCGCCGCGGGTGGCCCGCTGGCTGCTCGGCGGCGTCGACAGCTTCGCCGTGCAGAGCGAGGAGGATGCGCGGCGGCTGCGAACGCTGGGGATCGAGCAGGCGAGGATCACCGTCAGCGGCAACCTCAAATACGAGGCGGCGGAGCCGCAGCCCCATCCCGAGCTGGAGGCCGCCTTGCTGGCGCTCGCCGCCGGCCGCCCCCTGCTGGTCGCCGGCTCGACCATGGCCGGCGAGGAGAGCGCCGTGCTGGCCGCGTTCGCCGCCGCGGGCGGTAGCGCCCGGGCGCTGCTGGTGCTGGCGCCGCGGCACCCCGAGCGCAACGACGAGGTGGCACGGCTGCTCGCCGCCAGCGGGCGGCGATGGGTGCGGCGCAGCGCGCTGCACACTGGAGCCGGGCCACAAGCGCAACCCCCTGGCTCTGCGGCGACCAGCGACGACCGGATGCCGGTCGGCGTGGTGTTGCTCGACACCCTCGGCGAGCTCGCCGACCTCTACCGGCTCGCCGCCGGCTGCTTCATCGGCGGCACGCTGGTGCCGAAAGGCGGCCACAACCCGCTCGAGGCGGCGCGTTTCGGCCGGCCGATCGCCGTCGGGCCGTCGATGGAGAACTTCCGCGACGTGGCGGCGGAGTTCGACCGCGCGGGCGGCTGGCGGCGCGTCGGCGACGCCTTCCTGCTGGGCGCCACCTGGCGCGAGTGGCTCGATGTTCCCGCCGCCGGGCAGGCCGTCGGGGAGCGCGGCCGCGCCGTGGTCGAGGGAAACCGCGGCGCCCTCGCCCGCACCCTGGGAATGCTGACGCCCCTGCTCGCCGCTACGGCACCGGCGGCGACAGCGCCGCGGACCGCCGACGAGCCGGCGGCGGCCGGCCGCCCGCGGTGATCGCCCCGCCACCCCCCCGCTCCCCCTGGCA
>DASYUP010000605.1:0-2717 GCA_036001185.1 Thermoanaerobaculia bacterium | reverse complement strand
GCAGGATTTCAACGGCTACTCGTTCGCCATCAACGGCAAGACCGACGGCCACGCGCGGCTGGACGCCTCGACGCAGGTGATGGCGCCTCTCGTGGGCGCGTTGCTGCATCCAGCGCCGAAGAGCGCGCTGGTGATCGGGCTCGGCACCGGCAGCAGCGCCGGCTGGCTGGCGGCGGTGCCCGGGATGGAGCGCGTCGACGTCGTCGAGCTCGAGCCGGCGGTGGTGCGGGTGGCGCGTGACTGCGCGCCCACCAACCACGAGGTGCTGACCGACCCGCGCGTGCACCTCACCATCGGCGACGGGCGGGAGATGCTGCTCACCAGCGACCGGCGGTGGGACGTCATCTTCTCCGAGCCGTCGAATCCCTATCGCGCCGGCATCGCCAGCCTCTTCACCACCGAGTTCTACCGCGCGGCCGCCGAGCGGCTGGCGCCGGGAGGTTTCTTCCTGCAGTGGCTGCAGGCCTACGAGATCGACGCCGAGGTGGTGGCCAGCGTCTACACCAGCCTCGGCGCCGTCTTTCCCTCGGTCGAGACCTGGGCCACCAACAATGGCGACCTGCTGCTGGTGGCGTCGCTGCGGCCGCTGCGGCACGACGTCGCCCGCGAGCGGCGGCGGCTCGCCAGCGAGCCGTACCAGCGCGCGCTCGCCGACACTTGGGGGGTCTTCGACGCCGAGGGGCTCTACAGCGGCTTCATAGCCAGCCCCGCCTTCGCGCGGCGGATGGCGAACGCCGGCGCTCCCCCCAACGTCGACGACCTGCCGGTGATCGAGTTCGGGTTCGCCCGCGACCTCGGCGGCGGCGACTTTTCGATCGCCCAGCTGCGTCAGGCGGTCTTGCCGGCGGAGTCGCGCCCGGCGGAGATCGCCGGCGTCGACTGGGCGCAGGCGGCAGGGCTGCTCCCGGCACGCGAGCTGATGTCGGGCCGGGGTGGGCCGCAGGGGCAGCTCGGCGCCGCCGCCTCGGTGAAGTGGCTCGCCGAGCGGTGGCAACCGCCGGCAGGCACGACGGCCACGGTGCCGCACTCCCTCGTCGGTCTGCTGGTCGGCATCGAGGCGCTCGCCGATCGTGGCGACGTGCGCGCCGCCGCCGCCGCGCAGCAGCTCGCCGCCGACCGCCCAGTGGAAGCCGACGCCCTGCTGGCGCGGCTCGCCTGGCGACGTGGCGAGCGCGACGCCGCGGTCGCCCACTTCGTGCGCGCCTTCACCGGCTACCGCCACGACCCCTGGCCCTGGCCGCTGCTCATGGAGCGGGCGCTCTTCCTCGCCCTGGAGATGGGCCGGGAGCCGGCCCTGGGCGAGCGGTTGATGCCGGCGCTTGGCGAGCCGTTCGCCGTGCGCATGCTCGAGCGCAGCCGGCTGCGCGCCCTGGCGGGGATCGCCGCGAGGGTGCCGGGGCAGGCCTGCCGGCAACCGTTCCACCGGCTCGAGCCCTACCCGCCCTGGGAGGAGTCGCTGCTGCGCGACCGCGCCACCTGCTATCGGCGCACCGGCGATCCGCTGGCCGAGCAGGCAAGGCGCGACCTCGAGCGCTTCGACTCCGCGCGCTCGCTCACCGTCGCCGAGCGGCTGGCAATCGGTGGGCGGGAGCGCGACGCCGGCGTGGCGCTCCGCAAGCCGGCGGGTTCGCCACCGTCATCGCCACTGCCGGCGCCGCCCGCGCAGCTCCCGCCCTCCGTGCCGCCGCCGCCGCCGAGGCGGCCGTGAGCGGTCCGCAACGGCGGCTCGCCGGCTGGGGGTTCGAGGGCGTCCACGTGACCCCGCCGGCGGCGCTGCTCGCCTGGCTCGCGGAGCGGCTCGGAGGCGGCACGCCGACGGCGGTGTCGGCGCCGCGGCTCACCTCGCTGCCACGGCCCCGCAAGCTGCCGCGGCTGCCGGGTGTGTCGTCGAAGGAGCCTCTCGCGCGGCTGGCGCGCGCCCGCGGCCAGGGCCTCCCCGACTTGCTGTGGCTGCGTTCCGGCGCCGTGCCGGCGCTTCCCGACGCCGTGGCTTGGCCGGCAGAGGAGGAGGTCGGTCCGCTGCTCGCCGCCTGCGCCGGCGCCGGCGTGCGGGTGGTGTTGCGCGGTGGCGGCACCTCGGTGACCGGCGGGGTCAATGTCCTCGCCGGCGACGGGCCGGTAGTGGTCGCCGACCTCGAGCGGCTCGCCGGCTTGGTGGCGCTCGACGGCGTCTCGCGACTGGCCACCTTCCGCGCCGGCACGCGGGGGCCGGCGCTCGAGGCGGCGCTGGCGCCGTACGGCCTGGCGCTCGGGCACCTGCCGCAGTCCTGGGAGCTGTCGACGGTAGGTGGCTGGGCGGTGACCCGCTCGGCAGGGCAGGAGTCGCTGGGCCAGGGACGCATCGAGGACCTGGTGGCCGGCGCCGAGCTGGTCGCTCCCGGCGGGCGGCTGGTGTTGCCGTCGCAGCCTGCCTCTGCCGCCGGGCCGGAGCTGCGCCGCCTCGTCCTCGGCAGCGAGGGGCGGCTCGGCGTGGTGACGCGGGTGACGCTGCGGGTGCGGCCGGCGCCGCCGCGACGGGAGGTGGTCGCCTGGCTGCTGCCGGATTGGGGGGGTGGCCTCGCGGCGGCACGCGCGCTGGTGCAGGACGGCGTGCCCCTCACCATGCTGCGCCTCTCCGATCAGCCGGAGTCGGCGGCGGCGCTGCTCGTCGGGCTGGGTGCTGGTGGAGATCTCGGGGCTGACCTGGTGCGGCGCTATCTGCACTGGCGCGGCGTGGG
>DASYUP010000604.1:0-2485 GCA_036001185.1 Thermoanaerobaculia bacterium | reverse complement strand
TGGGAGCGCTGGCAGAAGTGGCAGGAGATGACTCCCGAGCAGCGGGCGTCGTTGCGCGCGGCACTGGGCAGGCGCTGCGACCCGCGCGGAGCAGAGGCCGACGACGTCGCTCCGGAGGCCGAGGGCTGAGAGCCATGGATTCCCGCTCAGGAGGCGCCATCAAAGCCATCGTCTACTCCCAGTACGGTTCGCCCGACGTGTTGCACTGTGAAGAGATCGCCAAGCCGACTCCCGCGGATCACGAAGTGTTGATACGAGTCCGCGCGGCCGCCCTGAATCCGCTCGACTGGCACTTCATGCGCGGCACGCCCTACTTCATGCGCCTGATGTCGGGCCTGCGCCGGCCCAAGGTCAAGCAGCTCGGCGTCGACGTGGCGGGCGAGGTCGAGGCCCTCGGTAGCGGCGTCACCCGCTTCGCGCCGGGCGACGCCGTGTTCGGCACCTGCCGCGGCGCCTTTGCCGAATATGCCTGCGCCGCTGAGTCGGCGCTGGCCACGAAGCCCGACAACGTCACCTTCGAGCAAGCCGCCGCTGCCAACGTGGCGGCGTTCACCGCGCTGCAGGCGCTGCGCCACAAGGGGGAGCTGCGGGCCGGGCAGAAGGTGCTCGTCAACGGCGCGGCCGGCGGCGTGGGCACCTTCGCGGTGCAGATCGCCAAGGCGCTCGGCGCCGACGTCACGGCGGTGTGCAGCACGCACAACCTGGAGCTGGTCCGCTCGCTCGGCGCCGATCGCGTCATCGACTACACCCAGGAGGACTTCACCCGCGAAGGCGCGGCGCGCTACGACCTCGTCCTCGACTGCATCGGCAATCACTCGCTGGCGGCGTGCCGGCGGGTGTTGGCTCCCAGCGGCAGGTACGTCCAGGTCGGTGGGCAGGGCGGGCAGTGGCTCGGTCCGCTGCCGCGGGCGCTCGCGATCCTGGTGCTGTCGCGCCTGGTGAGCCAGGAACTGTCGCTGATGTTGGCGCGGGGGAGCCAGGCAGACCTCGTCACCATGCGCGACCTCATGGCGGCGGGCAGGGTGCGGCCGGTCATCGACCGGCGCTACAGCCTGGCGGCGGCTCCGGAGGCGATCCGCTACCTCGAAGCCGGGCACGCGCGAGGCAAGGTGGTCCTCGCCGTCTGACCGCTGCGTCGCCGCCGCCTACTTCGCGGCCGCCGCCGCCTTCTTCTGCTCGGCGATGAAGCGGTCGATCTGCCGCTCCAGCACCGGCAGCGGCACCGCCCCCTCGGCGAGCACGGCGTCGTGGAAGAGCCGCACGTCGAAGTGCTCGCCCAGCGCCTTCTCGGCGCGGGCCCGCAGCTCGCGGATCTTCAGATAGCCGATGCGGTAGGAGAGTGCCTGGCCGGGCCAGGAGATGTAGCGGTCGGTCTCGGTCTCGATCTCGTGCAGCGACAGCGCGGTGTTGGCGGCCAGGTAGTCCATCACCTGCTGCCGGGTCCAACCCTGGGCGTGCACGCCGGTGTCGACCACCAGCCGGCAGGCGCGCCACATGGCGTAGGTCAACCGGCCGAAATCGCTGTAGGGGTCGGTGTAGAAGCCCGCTTCCTTACCCAGCCACTCGGAGTAGAGCCCCCAGCCTTCGCCGAACGCCGAGATGTAGCTGTAGCGGCGGAAGGGGGGCACGCCCTCGGCCTCCTGCGCCAGCGCCCCCTGCAGGTGATGCCCCGGCACCGCCTCGTGGAAGGTGAGCGCCTCGAGGTTGTACAGCGGCCGCGTGTCGAGCGCGTAGGTGTTGACCCAGTAGTAGCCCGGCTCGCTGGAGTCCTTGGGTGAGCCGTTGTAGCGCCCGGCGGTGTACTTCGGCGCCAGGTAGTCGGGCACCGGCGCCACCGTGTAGGGCTGCCGCGGCAGACGCTTGAACAGCGACGGCAGCTTGCCGTCCATGCGCTTGGCGATCGTGGAGGCGCGCATGAGCAGCTCCTCCGGCGTCTTGGCGTAGAAGCGCGGGTCGGTGCGCAGGAAGGTGAGGAAGGCCCCGAAGTCTCCCTGGAAGCCGATCCTCTTGATCACCCCGTCCATCTCGGCGCGGATCGCCTTCACCTCGTCGAGGCCGATCTGGTGGATCTGGTCGGAGGTGAGGTCGAGGGTGGTGTACTGGCGGATGAGGAACTTGTAGTAGGCCTCGCCGTTGGGCAGGGCGGTGGCGGCAAGCGTCTGCCGGCAGCCGGGCACGTACTCGCGGGTGGCGAAGTCGAGGAACTTCGCGTAGGCCGGCACGATGGCCTCGCGGATGGCGGCACGGCCGGCGGCCTGCAGCCGCTCGCGCTCGGCGGCCGGCAGCAGCGATGGGATGCGGCTGAAGGGAGTCCACAGGGCGCTCTTCTCGGGATCGTCGACCACCAGCGTCTTGATCGACCCCTCGATGCCCACGAGGGTCGCCTTCGGCACCGTCATGCCGCGCTCGAGGCCCTCGCGCATGAGGGCGATGTTCTGGTCCATGTAGCGCGGGAAGGCGCGCAGGCGGGCCAGGTAGTTCTCGT
>DASYUP010000603.1:0-3872 GCA_036001185.1 Thermoanaerobaculia bacterium | reverse complement strand
GGCGAGCGCGTCGGCGCCTCGCTTCCCCCGCCTTCCGGCGACAGCAGCTTGGCGATGCCGAAGTCGAGCAGCTTGACCTCGCCTTCGTCGGTGACGGCGATGTTCGACGGCTTGACGTCGCGGTGGACGACGAGGTTGCGGTGGGCGTGCTGGACCGCGCGACCCACCCGGGAGAACAGCTCCAGCCGCTCGTCGACGGTGAGCCGCTGGTCATCGCAGTAGCGGTCGATGGGCCGCCCCTTGACGTATTCCATGACGAGGAATGGGCGCCCGTCCTCGCTGCGTCCCCCGTCGAGCAGGCGGGCGATGTTGGCGTGGTTGAGCGAGGCGAGGATCTGCCGCTCGAGCTCGAAGCGGAAGAGGATCTCCCTGGGGTCGGCGCCGCCGTCGGTCTCCAGCCGCACCAGCTTGAGCGCGGCCTGCTGACGGAACTGGCCGTCGGCCCGCTCAACGAGGTAGACCGTGCCCATGCCGCCGCGCCCGAGCTCGCCGACCACCTGCCACGCTCCGAAGCGCCGTCCACGGTCGGCGGATTCGCGGGCGATCTCGGCAGCGAGCGCGTCGCGGAGGAAGGCCGCCGCCTGGACGGGCTCGAGCCCGGGTCCCCCTTCCACTGCCAGTGCGAGCAACTCTTCGACCTCGGCGCGCAGCACCGGGTCTCCGTCGCAGGCCGCGGCCAGGTAGGCCGTGCGGTCGACTGCGGGCCGGTCCAGCGCCTCGGCGAACAAAGCGTCGATCCGCGCCAGGCGATCGGCCGAGCTCATCGCTGCGATCCGGGGCTCCCGCCGGGCAGTGTAGCAGCGACCTGCGAGTGACTCACTTGAAGCTGAAATCGTTGTTGAGCTCGTCGGACTCTGCCACCGCCGGCGGGTCGTCGACGCGCAGGGTCAGGCGGGCCGCGGCGGCGAGCGGCGCCCCGGCGTCGACGGTCGTCCAGGCTGCCTCGCCGGCGGCGAGCGCCGGCACGGGAGCGAGCCTCCGCGTCACCTCGCCAGCGCGCTGGTAGAAGAGGGTCAGGCGGGTGGCCCGCGACGCTCCCCGGCCGCGGTTGACAACCTCCACGCGCAGTTTCGTGGCCGAGAGCGGCGACTCCTCGGCGGCGCGGATGAGCAGGTCGGGGAGCTCGGAGGCCGCGGCCGCCGCTGCCGCCGCCGTGAAGACGCCTAGCGGCTCGCCAACCCTCACCGCGGTCCCATAGCCCCGGCCGGCAAGAGCGAGGCCCAGGGCAAGCCGCAGGGCGAAGGCGGAGGGCCCACCCATCCGATCGCCGGCACGATTTTCCATGGTGAATCTCTCCTCGCCGGCCGGAATGCTGACTGGCCCTCCTGGAGAGAGTCGGAAGCCGGCATCCGAACACGCCACCCGGCGGGGTGGCGGGCTCGCGCGACGAGCTCCGACTTAGAGCGCTGCAGGCCGGCAACGCGCCGCCCGCACCACCGACCAAGGAGGCGACCTCATGAACGGAAACCGGATCTTCCACATTGTGCTGACCCTGGCGGCCGGAGCAGCCGCGCTGGCGCCGCCGCCAGCCGCGGCGATAGCTCACGGAGAGTGCTGTTCTAGCGTCAACGGCGTCTGCATCTCCGTCTGCCGGCGCGACTCCTGCACCGGCAACGGCGATTGCAAGCTCGCGAAGGCCGCCAGCAGCGCCACCTCGGACACGCCCGGGATCGACGACGCGCTGCGCAGCCTCGAAGGGAGCGATCGGGACGAGCTGCGGCGCCTCCTCGCCGCCAACGACGCCCGCAAGGGCTTTCAGTCGGACGGCACGGTTACGTTCTTTGTCGACGGGGTCGGCATGTCGCCGGAAGCGAAGAACCGCTGGATCAAAGCCCAGCTCGTCGATTCCAGCCTGCCCGTGAGAAGCGCCGGTAGCGGGTCGGGGCCGGGAGTCGCGCACATCAAGGTCTTTGCCGGCGATCCAGGGTGGTCCCCGGAGCTCGCCAGCTACCTGCTGGTGTGCAAGCAGAGGGCCCGGAGAATCGACGAGATCCGGCTGCGCGACCGGGACGGCGACACGATCGCCCTCAAGCGGGTGCGTATCGTCAGCGGCCCGACGTCAGGCGTGTCTTCCGAGATCACTCTCGAGTGGGACTCCATCGCCGACTAATCCAGATCGACCATTTCGGGGCCGCGAAGCGGCCACCATCATCGAGAAACGGAGAATCCAATGAGCTCGTCGCCTGCTACCGCACCACAATCCTCGAGGCGCCGCATCCCCTGGCAATCGGGCTTCACGTTGATCGAGCTCCAGGTCGCTGTCGCCGCCATCGCCATGCTCATCGGCTTGCTGCTTCCCGCCGTCCAGAAGGTACGAGAAGCCGCGAGCCGCGTGCACGATGCGGGGATGAGCGGAGAGCTCCGTGCGTACAGCGAACGATCGCAGACCAGCTTGATCCAGATCCAGGCTCAGTTGCGCCGCCTGAGCGTGCCGGCCGCCAATAGGGAGGCCGATGGCGCCACGACGGAGACGGTGAAGGCGTGGCTGGTCGCGCTGTGTGGAGTCGAAGACGGGGCGCGGATGATGGAAGGCAAGGTCGGTCCCTTCATGGAGTTTCGCGCCGACCGTCTGACGCCAGACGAGAGGGTGGCACTCAGCGAGGCGCGGCGGGAGCTCGCCGACATCGAGTCGACCACTCACCGCACGCTCGACGAGGCCTTCGGCAAGCTGCGCCTCGAGCGGGCGCAAATCTGCCGCGCCGGCACCGCCAGGCGCTGAGCGAACAGGGCGGCCCGGGTTCGCTGGCTCGCTGAGCATCGTCGGCGCCCAGCTAGCCAGCGAACCTCGGACTTGCGACGTCGGAGAGCGTGGGGACGTAGACGTGAGGGCAGCAGCGCTCGCCGTCGAGCAGCGCCGACGCCGGGCCGTTGAGGCGAGATAGTCTTCGCACGCCTTCCGATCGCCATCGGTGCCCCTTGGCCAGTTGCGAGTCTCGCGGCGAGTCCTACCGGCGCCTGTGCTCGAAATGAAGTTTCGCGAAGTCCCACTCTGGTGGATGCTCTTGCTCGTGGCGCTCGCGGTGCGGCTGCCGGCGCTGCCGGCGGCGCTGCCATATCTCACCTACGTCGACGAGGGTCACGTGCTGCATCGCAGCGCCCATCTGCTGGCGGCGCACACCTGGGAGCCCGACAACTACAGCTACCCCAGCCTGCCGTTCTACCTGGTGGCCGGTGGCGCGCTCGCCTGGTCGCCGGTGTACGCGCTGCAGCACGGGCACGCGCTGTCGCACGACGTCGCCGAGCCGTGGACCTTCTACGACGTGGTCGAGCCGGTCGACCTCATCGTCATCGGCCGGCTGCTGACGCTCGCCTTCTCGCTGGCGCTGGTGCTGCTCACCGGGCTGCTGGCTGGCCGTCTCGCCGGGCCGGCGGCCGGCCTGGCGGCGGGCTGGCTGGCGGCCTGGGTGCCGGCGCTGGTGGTGCGCGGCACGGTGGTCAACGTCAACCCGCAGGCGGCCTGCTTCGCCGTCGCGGCGCTGTTCTTCGCCGAGGGGGCGCGCGCGGGGGAGCATCCCCGCCGCGACGCCCTGCTGGCCGGCACCATGGCGGGCCTGGCAGGGGCCAGCAAGTACCCGGTGGCGCTGGTCGTCCTGCCGGTCGGCCTGGCAGCCGCGTTGGCCTTGCCGTCCTGGCGCGAGCGCATCCTGCGGCTGGGCCTGGCGGCCGGAGCCGCCCTGCTAGCCGCCGCCGTCGCCATGCCGGCGCTGGTGCTGCGCCCAGCGGCCGTTGCCGCCGGGCTCCACGAGATGGACGTCATCTACACCCATCAGCCGGCGGGGAGCTACTGGCAGCAGGCCTTCCAGCGCGCCGAGTGGGACCTGCCGCTCGAGCACCCGGAGGTCGGCTTCGCCTTCGCCGCCCTCACCGTCGCC
>DASYUP010000602.1:0-2868 GCA_036001185.1 Thermoanaerobaculia bacterium | reverse complement strand
GGGACAACCCGGTGCTGGTCTCGCCGCGCACGGCGCGGCAGCTCGGCATCGACGACGGCACCGCCGACGGGATGCCCGGGCGGCGCGCCGCCATGCTACGCGTCGAGGCCGGCGGCCAGGCCCTCGAGCTGCCCGCCTGGGTGCTCCCCGGGCAGGCCGACGGCGTGCTCACCCTGCTGCTCGGCTACAGCCGCACCAAGGTGGGCAAGGTCGGCGACGGGGTGGGCTTCGACACCTACGCGCTGCGCACCAGCACCGGCTTCTGGAGCCAAGGCGGCGCCGCCGCGCGCGCCACCGGCGAGCGCCACGAGCTGGCCTCCACCCAGGGGCACTTCGTGATGGAGAACCGCCCGCTGGTGCGCCACGCCACACTCGCCGAATACCAGCGGCAGCCGGGCTTCGTGCACGAGCAGGTCGAGGCCCCGGCGCCCGACGACACCATCTACAAGCAGTGGCCCTACAACGGCCACGCCTGGGGGATGGCGATCAACCTCTCCTCGTGCACCGGCTGCAACGCCTGCGTGGTGGCCTGCGTCGCCGAGAACAACATCCCGGTGGTCGGCAAGGAGCAGGTCTACAAGGGGCGCGAGATGTACTGGCTGCGCATCGACCAGTACTACGGCGGCTCCTACGACGCGCCGGACGCCGTCTACAACCAGCCCGTTCCCTGCATGCAGTGCGAGAACGCCCCCTGCGAGGTGGTCTGCCCGGTGGAGGCGACCAACCACAGCTTCGAGGGGCTCAACGACATGGTCTACAACCGCTGCGTCGGCACGCGGTACTGCTCCAACAACTGCCCCTACAAGGTGCGGCGCTTCAACTTCTACAAGTTCTCCGACTGGACGACCGAGTCGATCAAGCTGCAGCGCAACCCCAACGTCTCGGTACGCCACCGCGGCGTGATGGAGAAGTGCACCTACTGCGTGCAGCGCATCAACGCCGGCCGCATCGACTCCGAGCGCGACAACCGCAAGCTCAGGGATGGCGAGGTGGTCACCGCCTGCGCCCAGGCCTGCCCCACCGAGGCGATCGTCTTCGGCGACATCAACGACGTCGAGGCGCGGGTGGCGGCGTGGAAGCAGCAGCCTCTCAACTACGGGCTGCTCGAGGACCTCAACACGCGGCCCCGCACCACCTACCTCGGCCGGGTCAGCAATCCGAACCCGGAGCTGGAGAAGGCCTGATGGCGACCCCGGCGCACACCGAGAACGTCATCGAGAAGGGCGGCTACCACCGCCCCGGCATCATCGAGCGCCCGCCGGTGCTCGCCCCCGGCCACACCGCGGGGTCGGTGACCGACAAGATCAGCAGCGTCGTCCTCTCCGGCACGCCGCGCTGGTTCTACCCCGCCTTCGCGCTCTCCTTCACGCTGATGATGGTGCTCTTCGCGGCGCTGTCGAAGCTGTTCTGGGAGGGCACCGGGATCTGGGGCATCAACCAGCCGGTGGGTTGGGGCTTCGACATCATCAACTTCGTCTGGTGGATCGGCATCGGCCACGCCGGCACGCTGATCTCCGCCATCCTGCTGCTGCTGCGGCAGGAGTGGCGCACCTCCATCAATCGCTTCGCCGAGGCGATGACCATCTTCGCGGTGGCGTGCGCCGGGCTCTTCCCGCTCATCCACACCGGCCGCCCCTGGCTCGCCTACTGGCTGCTGCCCTACCCCAACACCATGGGGCTGTGGCCGCAGTTCCGCAGCCCGCTGGTGTGGGACGTCTTCGCCGTCTCCACCTACGCCACGGTGTCGCTGCTCTTCTGGTACGTCGGCATGATCCCCGATCTGGCGACGCTGCGCGACCGTTCCACCCACCGCGTCGGCAAGGTGCTCTACGGCATGGCCGCCATGGGCTGGCGCAACTCGGCCAAGCACTGGCACGAGCACGAGGTGGCCTCGCTGCTGCTCGCCGGCCTCGCCACTCCCCTGGTGCTGTCGGTGCACTCGGTGGTGTCCTTCGACTTCGCGGTGGGCATCATTCCCGGCTGGCACGCCACCATCTTCCCGCCCTACTTCGTCGCCGGGGCCATCTTCGCCGGCTTCGCCATGGTGCTCACCTGCACCATTCCGCTGCGCCGTCTCTTCGGCCTCTACGACTTCATCACCGAGCGCCATCTGCAAAACATGGGCAAGGTGATGCTCGCCACCGGCCTCATCGTCGCCTACGGCTACGGCATCGAGGCCTTCACCGCCTGGTACAGCGGCAATCAGTACGAGTCCTTCATGATGCTCAATCGCATCTTCGGGCCGTACCGCTACCACTACATGGCGCTGCTCCTCTGCAACGTGGTGGCCCCACAGGCGCTCTGGTTCCGCGGCGTGCGCGGCTCGCCGGTGGGGCTGTGGGCCGTCTGCATGTTCATCAACGTCGGCATGTGGCTGGAGCGGATGATCATCATCCCCGCCAGCCTGCACCGCGACTTCCTGCCCTCGTCGTGGGGCATCTACCACGGCACCATCTGGGACTGGGCGGTCTTCCTCGGCACCATCGGCCTCTTCCTCTCGCTGCTCTTCCTCTTCGTCCGCTTCATGCCGATGATCTCGATCTCCGAGATGCGCACGCTGGCGCAGGAGTCGCAGGTGAAGGAAGGCGCGGCGGCGGCGCACCTGGAGGGCAGTCGGCCGTGAGCTACCAGGAGAGCGGCGGCCGCCTCTACGGTCTGCTGGCCGAGTTCGAGACGCCGGGGGCGTTGATCGCCGCCACCACGCGCGCGCGTGAGGCCGGCTACCGCCGCCTCGACGCCTACGCGCCCTACCCCATCGAGGAGTTGGTGCACGCCATCGGGCACCACCACTCGAAGCTGCCGATGATGGTGCTCGGCGGCGGCATCCTCGGCTGCCTCAGCGGTCTCGGGCTGCAGGTGTGGGTGAAC
>DASYUP010000601.1:0-2393 GCA_036001185.1 Thermoanaerobaculia bacterium | reverse complement strand
CCTGGGACGAGCCGGAGAGTTATGGCGCCGGCGTCGCCAACCTGCGCTGGCTCGCCGCCGCCCTGGCCGGACGGCCGCTGCCACCCTGGCCCTGGCACGAGCTGCCCGGCTACCAGTTCGCCGCCGACACCGTGCGCGCCGCCGTCGCCGGGCTCGCCGACCGCCTGCTCTGGGATCCCGGCAGCTACCTCGGCTTCCACCTCGCGAACCTCCTCTTCGCCGCCCTGGCGGTGGCGCTGGTGGCGCGGCTCGCGGCACGCGAGGCCGGGCCGATCGTTGCCCCCCTGGCGGCCACGTCTCTCCTCCTGCAGCCCAAGCTGATCGCCCACGCGCAGGCCAACCCCAAGGACGTCGTGGCGTTGCTCGCCTGGTGCGTCGCCGTGCTCGCCGTCGCACGCGCGGCGCGGCGCGGAGGGCTGCTCGACTACGCCGTGCTCGGCGTCGGTGCCGGGGCGGCGGTGGCGAGCCATGTCACCGCGGTTCTGCTGGCTCCCCTGGCGCTCCTCTGGGTCCTCGGCGCCGGCACCGGACCGCCGCGACGGCGGGCCCTCGGGCTGCTGGTCGCCGGGATCGTGGCCTCCATGGTGACGTTGCTGCTCTGGCCCTGGCTGTGGCCGGATCCTTGGACACGGGCCGCCTACCTGCTGCACAAGCTGCGCACCTTCGACGTACCGATGCAGGTGCTCTACCTCGGCCGCCTCTGGCGGCCGCGCGAGCTGCCCTGGCACTACGGCATGCTGAGCCTCGCCATCGCCACGCCGTTGCCGTTGCTGCTCGCCGCCGGCGGCGGGCTGCTCGCCGCCTTCCGTCGTGGGCCGGCGACGCGGCTCTGCCGCCTCGCCGCCCTCTGGCTCGGGCTGCTGCTGCTCGCCGACCTGCGCGCCCCGGCGCGCTACGACGGCGCCCGCCACCTGCTGCCGGCGCTGCCGGCGCTGGCGCTGCTGGCGGCGGGCGGCATCGCCGATGTCGCCACGCGCCTGCGGGCCTGGCGGGTGCGGTCACCGCAGCGCCTGGCGCCACGCGCGGTGTCGCGCCTCTTCGGTGCCGTCGCCATCGGCGTGCCGCTTCTTCTCGCCGTCCAGCTCGCTGCCATCCACCCCTACGCCGATGCCTTCCTCAATGCCGCCGCCCGCGCCTGGCTGGGACCCGAGGCCCAGCGGCGGGTGGAGCTCGAGTCCTGGGGCGGCACCTACAAGGAGGGGGCGGCCTGGCTGCTCGCCCACACCCCGCCCGACGCCCTGGTGCTGGTGCCGATCGGACCGCAGGCGGCGGCGCCCTTCCTGGCCGGTCGCCGCGAGCTGCGCCCGCACGACGGCGACTTCGACCGCCGCCGGCCGCAGTACCTCATGCTGATGGCGCGCGAGGCCTGGTACACGCCGCGCGCGCGCCGCATCGTCGAGGGCGAGCGGCCGCTCTTTTCCATCCGTCGCCAGGGCTCGACCTTGCTGGCCATCTACCGTGTGCCGCCGCTTCCCACCTCGCGATAGAGTCGCAGGCCATGCCGGCCCCCTCGTTCCGCGTGCTGGTGGCGACCGACTTCTCGGACACCGCCGAGGCCGCGGTGGAGTGGGGCAGCGAGCTGGCGCGGGCCCGCGGCGGCACCGTGCTGCTGGTGCACGCCCTCGACTTCCACGGTCCGCTCACCGACTTTCTCCCCGCGCCCCCCGACCTCGACGAGCACCTGCAGGGAGCGGCGGCCGCGCGCCTCACCGAGCTCGCCGCCACGCTCGGCAGCCGCGGGCTGCAGGTGGAGACCCGCCTCGAGCACGGCGTCGCTTCGCAGGCGATCGTGCGCGTTGCCGAGCAGGTCGCTCCCGATCTCCTGGTTCTCGGCAGCCGTGGTCTGACACCGGGCCTCGGTCACCTCCTCCTCGGCAGCACCGCGCAGCGCGTCGTCCAGCACGCCCCCTGCCCGGTGCTCACCGTCCACCCCGGCGACCGCGAGCGCCACCCGGCCGTCCGCCACATCCTCGTCCCCACCGACTTCTCCCACGACGCCGAAGGGGCAACCCACGCCGCCCGCACCCTCCTCGCCACCGGCGGCTCCGCCTCCGAGCCCGGCCGGCTGACGATCCTTCACGCCTACCACCTGCCGGTCGAATACACCGCCTACGGCACCATCCCCACCTCGATCCCCTTCCACGCCGACGTCGCCGCGGTCGCCGAAGAAAAGCTCGCCGAAGCCGCCCGCGCCATCATCGCCAATGGCCTCACCGTCGAAACCCTCGCCCGCGAAGGCTACCCCCCCGAAGTGATCGTCGAGGCCGCCCGCGAGCTCAACGTCGACGCCATCGCCATGGGCACCCACGGCCGCACCGGCCTGCGTCACCTCCTCCTGGGCAGCAACGCCGAGCGCGTAGTCGAGCACGCCCCCTGCCCAGTGCTAACGGTGC
>DASYUP010000600.1:0-5081 GCA_036001185.1 Thermoanaerobaculia bacterium | reverse complement strand
GACGCGCAGCGATCCGGGAGGCTCCGGCCGTGGCCGCGAGCGCGCCGCCACCGCCAGCAGCACGGCGGCGACGAGGACGAGAGCCGCGGCGCCGGCGAGGACGAGCCGCAGGGGACGCCGGCGCGCGGCCTCGGGCGGCGGCGCGGCCGGCAGGGTGACGGCCACGGGGGCCGTCTTTCGCCGCTCGACGAAGCCGTCCGCGAGCCCTGCGGCTGGCCCGGCTAGTGGCGGCGGCGGGGCCGGCTGCTCGGCCGTGGTTGCCTCGCTGGTCTCCGCCCAGCGGTCCACCGGCACCGCCAGCCGGTATCCGCGGCGCGGCACGGTGAGGATATAGGAGCGCCCCTCGTCGCCCTCCGCCAGGATCTTGCGCAGGGTGTAGACGTTCTGGGAGAGGACCGACTCCTCGACGAAGCGGTCGCGCCAGACCAGCGCCAGCAGCTCCTCCTTCGGTACCACCGCTCCGTCGGCCTCGACCAGCACGCGGAGGGTGTCGAATGCCTTGGGGGTGAGCGGCACCGGCTCCCCGCCGCGCAGCAGCTCCTGGCGGCCGAGGTCGAGGCGGAAGGGGCCGAACCGGTAGACGCCGCCGGCGGGCGTGGACGAAACCTTCATCGGGTTTTGAGGCCGTTTTGAGGCGCCATTGAGGACTCGGCCGGCGCGGCCCGCCTACGCTGCGCCGCAGCTCCCCGTCAGGGTCCCCACTCGCCGGTCGGGGCATCGAGTCTAGCAGGCACCGACGACCGGTCACGGGGACCCCAAGGACACCGAGAACCGCCTTCAACCACTCCCCGGAGGTCGACCTTGAACGAGCTCGCGCGCCATCACGATCACCCCTCCTTCCCGGCCACCCTTCGCCGCCCCGCCGCCGAGAGGTGGGCCCTCGCCCAGGCGGATGGCCTGTTGCTCGACGGCATCGCCGACGGCGACTCCGGCTCCTTGGCCCGCCTCTTCGACCGCCACGGCGCCGCCGTGATGGGTCTGCTCACCCGCATGCTCGGCCGCAACGGCGAGGCGGAGGAGGTGCTGCAGGAGGTCTTCCTCTGGGTCTGGCGGCACCCGCAGCGCTACGACGCCGGCCGCTCGAGCCTGCGCGGCTGGCTGCTGGTCATCGCCCGCTCGCGCGCCCTCGACGTGCTGCGCGCCGACCGCTCGCGGCGCCTGCGCGAGGAAGGAGTCGAGCGCGACCGCCCCACCGCCCACGAGCCGGTGCCGCTCGCCGAGATCGAGGAGCGCGAGCGCCGGCGCCGCCTGCTTTCGGCGATGACCGTGCTGCCCGGCGAGCAGCGCCGCTGCATCGAGCTGGCCTTTTTCTCCGGCCTCTCCCACAGCCAGATCGCGGCCCGGCTGCAGCAGCCACTCGGCACCATCAAGTCCCGCATCCAGCTCGGGATGGCGAAGCTGCGCCAAGCTCTGGGGCCCGCCCTCGACGGCGTTCCCGCCTGAGCAGGTGGGACGGCGTCCGCGGGGGTGGGCAGTCTTCGGCCGCCCGGCTGGAACATCGGCCGCCCGGCTGGAACATCGTCCCCCCGGCTTGCGTAGTTGTGGCCGAGGAGGGTGCGCCGATGCTCACGATCTTCGTCCTGCTCCTGCTGGTGGTGCCGCTGGTGGTCGTGCTCGCCATTACCGCCGGGCTGGTCAAGCTCGTCTTCAAGGTGGCCCTGCTGCCGGTGATCCTGGTGGCGGCGGTCGTCAAAGTGGCGCTGGTCGTGGTCGCCCTCACCGTCGGGCTCGTGCTGCTGTTGGCGATCGGCCTGCCGCTGCTCGCTCTCGCGGCGGCGCTGCTGCTGCCCCTGCTGCTGCTCGGCGGGCTGATCTGGGGCGGAGCCCACGTCATCGGCGCCGTTCTCTAGGCGCTGCGCTACGCTGAGCGCGCTCACGCCTCGGTGGTCGTGGTCGCCGCCGTCGCCAACTCCCACCCTGCCGAGGGCTGCCCCAGCCGTGCGAAGCTACTCGCGCGCCCACCTGTTTCGCAACACTTGCGTCGCCCTCTACCTCGGGCGGCCTTACCTGGCCTGGACGCCCTTCTACTACACCGCCGCCCGGCGGTTGAGTGAGCAGCACGACATCGGCATCGCCGAGGCGCACAGCAGGTTGCTGCGCGAGCTGCGTCGCGCCTGGGAGTCGCCGCTGCTCGGCCGGCTGGCGCGCGTCTCCTACGCGCTACGGCGACAGCGCTTGTTCCGCCGTCTCGAAGAGGAGGGCAGGCGGGTGCCCGCGCTGCCAGCGCAAGCACCCGAGCCCGAAGCCAAGGGCAACGTCACGCGGGGGGGAAGAGACCCGGCACCGATCTTGAGCGTCGTCATGTTGAGCTACGAGCGCCAGGCGTACCTCCAGAGGGCTCTGCGAGCGCTCCTCGCGCGCACGCCTCGGCAGCCCATCGAGGTCGTGGTGGTCGACAATGGCTCGACCGACGGCAGCGCCGACACCATTCGCGCTGCCTTCGCGAGCGGCTGGATCTCGCAGGCCGTCCTGCTACGGCGCAACTGTGGGACCTCCGCGGCCTACAACGCCGGCTTCCACCTCGCCGACTCGCGCAGCAAGTTCTTGATGAAGCTGGACGGCGATATCGAGATCCAATCGCCGGACTGGGTGGAGCGCGTCGTCGACCTTTTCACGGCGACGCCACGCCTGGGTATCGTCTCCCTCGACCAGGACAACCACCTCGGCTTCCGGCTGCTGCGCACGCGGCGCCACGCCGGAGCGACAGTGGCGGCCATGCGAGAGTGGCCTTGTGGGAGCGCGATGGTCATCCCGCGCTCGGTCCGGCAGGAAATCGGCCCCTTTGTCGAGGTGCCGGGCAAGCAATACATCTTCGACGACGTCGACTACTGCAACCGCGTAGAGCGCCACGGGCTCTTGGCGCTGGTGCTTCGTGACGCCAGGGTCTACCACCAGCGCCAGCTCGACGGCGGCGAGCTGCGCCAGCTGGTGAGTTTCAACCAGGGGCAGCGGGCCGCCGAAGACACCCTGCGCATTGCCGTCGAATACGACCGCGGGCTGCGACCAATCGCCTGGCCGCCGTCTCCCACCGCGGCATGGCTGCGTGACAACGTTCTCGAGCTGCTCGGCGGCTAGGCACCTCAGGCGGGTTTCCAGATGCCGAAGCCGCCGAAGTGTTGCCGCTCCCCGCGGAACGAAATCCGGCCCGCGGAGCGATTGCAGCACAGCGTGGTCTTGACGCCGCAGTCGAGCTCCTCCCAGAGCCGGTAGACCTCGCCGGCGAGCCCGCCCTTGAAGACGTGTAGCGGATCGACGTCGTGGAAGAGGACGGCGCCGCGCTCGCTCAGCAGCTCCCGGTAGAGCTCGAAGTCGCGCGCGACCCCTTCGTAGCTGTGGTCACCGTCGATGAAGACGAGGTCGAAGCGCGGGCAGAAGGCGGCCACGGCGTCGCGCATCTCGGTCGTCTGCGAGTTGCCCTGGAAAAAACGCCAGTCGTGGCCAAACATGAAGTTGTGGATCTTGGGTCGCACGTCGCGGAGGTCGATCGACACCTTCTTGCCGGTGGAGAGCCGCGAGAGGAGGAAGAAGGTGACCCCCGTGGTGCCGATCTCGAGCACGTTGTGGGGGGCGAAGCCGCGCAGCCAGTAGGCGAGGTTCTCGAGCTCCTCGTAGACCTGGACGACCTGCAGGTCCTCAACGAGGAACTGCTGCGTGCAGTAGGCGACGAGCTCCTCGACCGGGATGCCGGGGTTCGCCGTGGGTTCTCCTGGATGACTCACGTCTTCTCGCGCCTGACGCCCCAAGCTAACACGCGCCGGGGGAGCGCACCGGCGGCCGTCGACAACGGCTCAGACGGCGGGTGGCGGACCGCTACCCCCTCCCAGCGGTGGCGTGCCCTCCCCCGGATAGCGCTCACGCAGCCGCAGGATACGGTCGCGGAAGGCGGCGGCCTTGCCCGGCGCCATGTACACCTTGGCGGTCATGGCGATGCCGGCGGCGAGCCGCTCGAGCCGGTCGCCGGTGATCGTCTCGGGTGCCTCGCCGCGCTGCACGATGCGGATGCGGCGGCGGATGTAGTCCTCGGCCGCCGGGCCCATGAAGTCGCGGGCGATGCGCAGGACGTCCCGGTACAGCTCCTCCACCGCGCCCTCCAGCAGCCGCCCTACTCGACGAGCTCCTCGTCGAGCGCTTCTTCCTCCTCCCGCCGTGAGTGCTCGCGGAAGAACTTGATCGCCGCCACCATGCGGTCGAAGCTGTCGGCCAGCTCCCCCACCTCGTCGCGCGAGTGGACGTCGACCTGCACGTCGAAGTCGCCGCGGCTGATGCGGTCGGCGGCGGCGCGCAGGTCGGCGAGCGGCTGCACCAGCGCTCGCGAGGCGAGCAGCGACACCAGCAGGACGCCGAGGATCAGCGGGATGGTGAGGGCGATCGCCCGCAGCCCGGCGTCCACCGCCGGACGCAGCGCCTCCGCGCGATCGACCTTCACCACCACTCCCCAGTCGAGCGCCGGCACGTGCTCCCAGGCGGCGAGCACGTCGACGCCCCGGTAGTCGAGGCCCCGGCCGGCGCCGCTGCGCCCCAGCGCCGCCTCCTGCAGCGGCCGGCCACGGCGGTCGCCCAACAACAGCGAGCGCTGCAGCGCCGCCTCCGGGTCGTGCCGGGTGGGCGCCACCAGCACCAGCCGCTGACCCTCGCGCCGCGCCGCCACCGTCTCGCCGCTCTCGCCAAGGCCGGCGATCTCGTTGACCACCCGGAAGAGGTTGCCGACGTTGAGCCGCGCCGCCAGCACGCCCTGCACGCCGCGCTCGGGATCGCGCAGGGGGGTGGCAACGACCATCGTCAGCCGCTGGGTGATGGGCGACAGGAAGACCGGTTGCACGAACGTCCGCGCCAGGCCGCTGCGAAAGTAGGCCAGCGCCTCGGCGTTGTGTCCCTCGTGCTCCTCGTGGGTGGAGACGACCACCCGCCCCTGCGGGTCGATCACCATCAGCTCCTCGAACTGGCGCCGGTCCCACAGCAGGAGGGCGAGCGCCTCACGCAGCTGCCGCAGCGGCTCGGAGGCACGGGCGCCGCCCGCCACCCCGCGGTCAGCGGGCACCGGTGCCGCCGGCCCACTGGTGGGCAGCGCCTCGGCGTCGCGC
>DASYUP010000599.1:0-2873 GCA_036001185.1 Thermoanaerobaculia bacterium | reverse complement strand
GACGCGGGAGTCGGCCAGGGCGCGGCTGCCGAGGACCAGGTCGGCGCTGCCAAGGCGAGCCTCCAGGCGCTCCAGCTCTTCGATCGGCGTCGACAGATCGGCATCGCAGAGCAGCACGCGCTCGCCGCTCGAGGCCACCACCCCGTGCCGCAGGGCCGCCCCCTTACCGCGGTTGCGCGCCAGCTCGAGCACATAGACGCCGCGATGGCCGTATTGCCCCGCCACCTCGACGGTGGCGTCGGCACTGCCGTCATCGACCACCAGCACCTCGAAGGGTTCGCCCCGGCGCTCCAGGTAGCTCACCACGCGCTGCAGCGTCTCGCCGAGGCGGGAGGCCTCGTTGAAGGCGGGAATCACCACCGAGAGGTGCACCGCCCCGGCATCGGAGCGCCGGCCCGGCCGCCGCGGCGCACCGCCCGCCAGCGTGCCGACACCGGCCGCCGACCCCTCGATTCCCGACTGCTCGGACATCGCCAGCATTCTAGTGGGTCGCGGCGCCGGGTCCGGCCACTACCCGGCCTCCTCGGGCGGCCAGCGGAAAGGGCCCGCCAGGCGATCGCTACTTGGGTGCCAGGCGGTCAGCCAAGCGGTCTCGCGGCCACTGGCGGCGCAGAACTCGGCCGACGCGGCGCCCACTGGCACCCCTTCCGGCAGCAGGGCCGCCGGCATGCCCCTGGCGAGCGGCGACAGCAGCCAGAGCCACTCTTCGCCGGCAGGCGCTGCCTTCCACGGGACGAGCTCCGGCGGCGGCGCTGGCCGCTGGGCGAGCGCCAGACGGCCGAAGAGGGGGAAGTGGCGTCGGTAGTAAAGCCGCTGGGACGCGGCGAAGCGGCCGGCCATCTGCTCCGGCCGCGCCGAGTGTCCCCAGCGATGCGCGGCGCGCGCCGCCGGCACCACCGCGAGACGCAGGCCGCGCCGCACCGCGCGCCGCAGCCAGGCGGTCTCCTCGAAGTACAGGAAGTACTCCTCGGGCCAAGGCCCGACCCGCTGAGCCGCCGCGGCGGAAAACGCGATCACGGCTCCCGACAGGGTGGCCACCGGCTGGGGAACCGCGGCCCGCCACACCCGCAACCACTCCGCCAGCTGGCCGCGGAGGTGCCGCTCCCACGCCCGCCGGCTGTGCAACCGGCGGCGGGCGAGCTCGGCGCGGGGCGTCTGCTCCTCCGCCGGCGGAAAGAGGGCGCCGGCGAGCTCGAGCTGGGGTCCCACGATGTCCCACCCGCTCCTCGCCGCGCTCCACAGGGCGCCCAGCGCCCCGGGGGCCGGCGTGACGTCGGGGTTGGCCACCACCAGCAGCTCGCCACGCGCCACCCGCAGCCCGGCGTTGATCCCGGCGGCGTAGCCCAGGTTGGGACGCACCAGCAGTGCGTCCGGAGCCGTTGCCGCCACGCGCTCGACCTCGGTGGCATCTTCGGACTGCTCCACCACCACCACCTCGGCCGGCAGGTCGGCGGCGGCGGCGGCAGCACGGAAGGCGCCCACGGCGGCCGGCAGCAGCGCCGAGGAGCGGTGCGCCACCAGCACCACCGAGACGGCAGGGCGGGTGCTCACGGCCGGCCGGCGGCTGACGGCGCCGGCTCGCGGCGGGCGGCGAGCTCCTCCAACGCGGCGAGGGCCGTTGGGGGGACGACCGCTTCGACGGCGCGCAGGTTGGCAAGCAAGTGCGCGGGGGACCGCGAGCCCACCACCGGCACGCTTCCCCGCCACTTCAGCCAGCCCAGTACCAGCTCGGCGGGGCCGGTGCCGGCGTCGGCGGCGATCGCCTGCAGCAGCGGGTCACCGAGCACGCGGCCGCGGGCCAGAGGAGTGTGGGCCATGACCAGGATGCCGGCCGCGCGGCAGTACGCCAGCAGCTCCCGCTGTGGCTGCCAGGAGTGCAGCTCGACCTGCACCACGGACGGTGGCTCGCAGCCGGCGGCCGCCAGCTCCACGAGCTCGGCGACGCCGACGTTGGCAAGCCCGACGCGACGAGCCAGACCGCGCCGGCGCAGCTGCACCATCGCCTCCCAGGTCGCGGCCAGCGGCACCCCCGCGCGCCGCATGCTGCCGTCGCCGCGACGGGGGACCAGCACGCCCTCGGACTTCGCCCGCGACCAGCCGGGCTCGACCTCCAGCGGGCCGACGTGGGTCCACGCCTCCGGGGCGTGCACCAGGTAGAAGTCGAGGCTGTCCATTCCCAGCCGGCCGAGCGATGCTTCGCAGGCGGCCGCCACGTGGGCGGGCGCGTGGTTCGTCTGCCAGACCTTGCTGATCACCAACAGGTGGGGCCCGAGCTGGCGTCGCAGCGGAGCGAGCAGCCGCTCGCTGCCATAGGCCTCGGCGGTGTCGAAGAGACGGTAGCCGACCTCCACCGCCGCCGCCAGCGCTCGTGCCAGGTCGCCGCTCGCCTCGTCGGGTTGGGGCGCGCACCCGAAGGCCAGTGCCGGCAGGCCGGTGCCGGTCACGGCGCGGACACGACCGGCGCCGCGAGCGCAGCGAACGCCTCGACGAGGGCGCGGCCCGTGGCCTCGGCGCTGAAGCGGGCGACCGCGGCCCGCGCGCGCAGCCGCAACGCCAGCAGCTCCGGCGCCGCCAGTCCGCCGGCGATCAGCTGCTGCAATCGCTCGATGAGTGGGTACACGTGGTGATTGGGAAAGACCAGAGCATTGACGCCGTCGGCGAGGAAGTCCTGACCGCCAACCGCCTCGTAGCAGAGCACGACACAGCCGGCGGCCATCGCCTCTGGCACCGAGGTGTTGAACGCCTCGTGCGAATTGAGGTTGACGATGCAAGACGCCTGCGCCAGCCGCGATGCCACCTGCCGGTGGGTGAGCCCGGCGAGCTCTTCCACCCGCCAGCCCGGCGCCGACTCCGCGCAGTACCGCTGCATCAGC
>DASYUP010000598.1:0-4075 GCA_036001185.1 Thermoanaerobaculia bacterium | reverse complement strand
TCGTGGATCGCCAGCGCCTCGGCGGCGTGCCCCCGGCCCGATTCCTTCTCGTCGAGCCGCATGAGCACGTCGACCAGCACGTCGTAGACGCCACGGAAGCCGGCAAGATACCCCGCGCGCAGCTCCTGCGCCGTGACCTTGGTGCGCAGCGTCTCGACCAGGTCGACGGCCGCCGCCGCCTCGCGTTGCGCCCCCGCCAGGTCGCCGCGGTCCCGCAGCAGCCGGGCGAGGGCGAGCCGGGTCACGATCTCGCCGCCACGGTCGGCGACGGCGACGCGCAGCGGGAGCGCTGCCTCGTAGGCAGTCCTGGCCTCGTCACTCTCGCCGCGCGCGGCACGGGAGGAGCCGAGCGCGTGCAGCGCCGACGCCTCACCGCGCCGGTTGCCCAGAGCGCGCTGCAGGTCGAGTGCCTGCTGGAACAGCTCGAGGGCCTTGGCGTGGTCGCCGAGCGAGGCGGCGATCTCGCCGAGGCTCTGGGCGGAGAATGCCTCTCCGCGCCGGTCGCCGCTGCGCCGCTCGATCTGCAACGCTTCGTTCTGGGCCTCCAGCGCGCCCTTGGTGTCGCCGAGGTCGAGGCGCACCCGGCCGAGCAGGTTGAGGGTGGTGGCCAGATTCACCACGTCCTGGGCCTCCCGAAACAGGAGCAGGGCCCGCTCGAGGTACTCCTTGGCCGTCTGGGGCTCACCGAGCTGGCTGTAGAAGGAGCCGAGGCTGGCGAGCGTGGCGCCGTCACCGGCGGAGTCGTGGAGCTCGCGCCGCATGGCGAGCGCCTGCTCGAGCAGCACCAGGGCCTGCTGGCGGTCGCCGTTCTGGCCGAGGAAGACCCCGAAGTTGTTGATCGCGGTCGCCTCGCCGCGGCGGTCACCGATCTCGCGGGCGAGGGCGATCGCCCGCAGGTGGTGCTGCTGGGCGGGCTCGATCTCGCCGAGGGTGCCGTAGAGCACGGCGAGGTTTAGGTGCGACGAGGCCGCGCCCTCCTTGTTAGCCACCGCCTCCTGGAGGCTCACGGCAGTCTCGGCCAGCTCGATGGCTTGGCGCGGCTCTGACAGCGCGTACGCGATCACTGCCGCGTTGCCCAGGGTGCCAGCCCTTTCCGCGACAGCGCCCGCCTCCTCGTACAGTCGAGCGGCCTCGAGGAGTCGTTCGATCGCCCCGCGCAGCGAGTCGGCCGTGGCCTCCCGGTACAGCGCCACCGCTGCGGAGACGACGTCCTCCGCACGGATCCGCAGGGTGTCGGCGGGCTCCGCCGGGCGTGACGTCAAGACCTCGAGACGGTAGGAGGTGGCGGCAGCCGAGGCCAATCGCGGGGTGACGACGAAATCGACGCAGCGCTCGTGCTCGATGAGGACCGAGAACTCGATCGGTTCAGCGGTCTGGAAGGTGTCGACGATGCGGGGAGAGGGCTTCTCCTCCGGACCCACCTCGACCACGAGATCGACGCCGCGCCGCTCGACGCGGGCCGTCGCGAAGCTGCCGGGAGGAAGCTGCAGGCGGAAGGCGTGCCGCTCACCGCCGCGAATCTCGGCCTCCAGGGATTCGCCGACGGCGAGCAGCCGCGGCGACAGGTTGGATCCCGGGCACGACGATGCGGGCGGCGCACCCGCGGCGACCTGCGTCGGCGGAGCCGCGCCCAACGCCGCCGAGGCAACCAGGAACCAGGCAGCCAGGAACGAGGCAGCCAGCAGCGCCAGCGGGTCGACGTCCAGCCTCAGCGCCATTCGCCCTGGACCTGGAATCCCGCCCAGTAGAAGGGCGCCTGCCAGCGCCGCTGGGAGCGGAGGGCTAGCTGCGCCTCGCGTAGCGCGGCCGCCGGCGAGAGCCGCCGCTGGCCCAGCATCCCCTCGTAGAAGCGCCGCATGAGCTCGGCGGTCGCGGCGTCATCGACCGGCCAGAGGCTCGCCACCACGCGGTCCGCGCCGGCGTGCAGGAAGGCGCGCGTGAGCCCGACGACGCCCTCCCCGGCGACGACCTTGCCGAGCGCCGTACGGCAACCGCTCAGCACGACGAGATCCGCCGAGAGGCGAAGGTTGAAGACGTCGGCGGCGGAGAGGAATCCGCGCTGCTCGCGGCCCTGCGCGTCGACGAGCGAGAGCACGAGGCCGGAGTACTGGGGGTTGCTGGCGGCGAGGAAGCCGTGGGTGGCGAAGTGGAGGATGCGGAAGTCGGACAGGTGCGGCGAGCGCGCGCTGTCGAGATTGGCGTCGAAGTCGAGCGCCTCGAGCCGCTCGCGCGCCGGCACCAGCGCGGCGATGTTCTGCGCCTCGCGGCGCGAGAAGGGGAGCCGGGGCAGCCCATTCAGCCCGGCGTCGCGCAAGGCGTGCCCCAGGGAGTCGCGAGACGTTGCAGCGGCCACGGGGGCACTGTTGACTACGGGGACGGTCTTGGCCGCTGCCGGCGAGCGCCGGCCGACGCGCTCGTCGTCGGACGAGAAGACCGGATCGGCGAACACGGCCAGCGTCTGGGAGGGTGTCGGCCGGCCGGCGTGCGCTCGCCGCAGAAACGCGCCGACGGCGGCCGACGGCAGCCCGGCGACCTCGTGGCGGGCGACCAGCGGAGAGTCGGGGTGGAGGGGATCGGGGAGCACGGTGAGCGGCAGGAGCTGGAGGGCGCCGGTGGGCACCACCACGATCCGCTTGCCGTCGATCGCGGCCGCGGCCGGCCGCAGCAGGGTCTCGCTCAGCTCCCGCAGGAGGCTCGAGAGCTCGTCCGAGCCGGGACGGGTCGCTTCGACCGGGGTCGCGAGCAGCTCGAGCGCGCGGCGAGCCTTCGCCTCCACCTTCTCGGCGTCCGGCAGGCGGTGCGACTGCAGGCCATCCCGGGTGACCACCCAGAGGTAGCTCCCCTCCTTGGAGAGCGCGTACTCGAGGAGAACGGTGTCGGCGTCGAGGACGTCAGCCTGGATCTCGGCGAGCGACAACGGCTGCGCCGGGCTGAGCTCCGCGAAACGCGGGCTCTCTGCCCGCATTTTCGCCTCGAGGCGGTCGAGCTCCAACCGCAGGGCGTCGATCTCGCGCGCCACCTCGGCCGCACCCGCGGCGTCCGGTTCCTTGCGGCTGAGCAGCCGCATCTCGACCTCGGCCTTGCTGGCGAGCGTGCGGCGCAGGATCCCCTCGCGCTCGATCAGCTCCGGGGCCACGCCTTGGCGAAGCTCGACCTGGCTCTCCCGCAGCGCCTCGAGCAGAGCGCGGGCACGACCGCGCTCGTGGACCGAGAGCGCCTCGGCGGCGTGGCCGCGGCCCGGCTCCCTCTCGTCGAGCCGCATGAGCACGTCGACCAACACGTCGTAGACGCCGCGGAAGCCGGCGAGATAGCCCGCGCGCAGCTCCTGGGCCGTGATCTTGGTGCGCAGCGCCTCGACCAGGTCGACCGCCGCCGCCGCCTCCCGTTGGGCCCTCCCCAGGTCGCCGCTCTTGACCAGCAGGCGGGCGAGGGCGAGCCGGGTGACGATCTCGCCGGCCCGATCGGCGACGGCGATGCGCAGCGGGAGGGCTGCCTCGAAGGCAGCTCTGGCCTCGTCGTTCTCGCCGCGCGCGGCATGGGAGGCGCCCAGCGAGTGCAATGCCCGGGCCTCCATCCGCCGGTTGCCCAGCGCGCGCTGCAGGTCGAGCGCCTCCTGGAACAGCTCGATGGCCTTGGCGTCGTCGCCGAGCGAGGCGGCGATCTCGCCGAGGCTGACGGTGGAGAGCGCCTCGCCCCGGCGGTCGCCGGCGCGCCGCTGGATCTGCTGCGCTTCGGTCTGGGCCTCCAGGGCGCCCTTGGGGTCGCCCAGGTCGAGCCGCACCCGGCCGAGGATGTTCAGGGTGTTGCCCAGATCCCGCCCGTCCTGGGCTTCGCGACCGATGGGCACGGCCTGCTCGAGGTAGTCCCTGGCGGTCTCGGTCTCGCCGAGCTGACCGTAGAGAGCGCCGAGGTTCATGAGTGTGAAGCCCTCGCCGATGCGGTCGCGGACCTCGCGCCGGATGGCGAGCGCCTGCTCGAGCAGCACGAGGGCTTGCTGGCGGTCGCCGGTCTCGCCGAGGAAGACGCCGAAGTTGTTGATGGCGATAGCCTCGCCCTGGCGGTCTCCGATCTCCCG
>DASYUP010000597.1:0-1821 GCA_036001185.1 Thermoanaerobaculia bacterium | reverse complement strand
GCCGCGCCAGATGGCGAGCGATGAGAAAGGCGAGGCAGGCCCCGACGGTGGCGCCGGCGAAGACGTAGAGGGTGCCACGCCAGAGGCCGAAGAGGGCGCCGCCGGCCAGCGTCAGCACCGAGCCGGGCAGCAGCGCGACGGTCGCCAGCGCATAGCCGGCGACGAATGCAGCGGGTGCCCAGGGTCCGAGCCTCTCGATGCCGCGGGCGGCGTCGGCCACCGCGCCGCGCAGCCGCCCGCCCGCCAGCAGCAGCGCGGCCACGGCGAGCAGGCCGAACAGCAACGCCAGCCAGGGCCGTCGCCGGCGCGCCACGGGCGGCTCGACGGGCGCCGGCGCGGCCACCGGCGGAGGCGCGGTCGGATCAGTCGCGGCCATCGGTTCGGGGCTCGAAAATCGCCTGGAGCGTGGGTCGTTCGGGATGGTATCACCGGGGCGCGGTGCTCCCCGCGGTGCATCGCCGCGGCGCCACCCTCAGGGTGGTGGCGCCAGGCCGCCGGGCCAGCCGACGATCACCCGCAGCTCGGCGGGCTGCGGCCGCGGCCGCTCGTCGACGATGGCGACGAGGCCGCCGCCGGGCGCCCGAGCGGCGAGCGTGAGGCCCTTGCGCTCGATCACCTTCCGGGGTGCGCCGGGATGCAGCTCGCGGCCGGCCGGCGCCACCGGCACCGCCCAGATCGCCGGCCCCCGCCGGAAGTAGAGCGTGCGACCGTCGGCGGACCAGAAGGGCTCGAACCCGCCGCCGTCGGTGATCTGCCAGTGCCCGGCGAAGTCGGGGTAGCTGCGCACCACCACCTCCCAGTGGCCGCTCTCGTCGCTGGCGTAGGCGAGCCAGCGGCCGTCGGGGGACCAGACGGCGTAGATCTCCTGCGCCCGCGTGCGCAGCAGCGGCCGTCGATGACGGCTGGCGAGGTCGAGCACCCAGAGGTCGAAGCCGGTCTCGGGGTCGCTCTCACCGACCAGCAGCTCGCGGCCGTCGGGCGAGAACGAGCTCGGGTGCTGGTGGTGGTCGCTGCGCAGCAGCCGCTCGGGTGGAGCGCTGCCGTCGGTGCGGCGGCGGTAGATGTTGAACGCGCCGTCGCGGTTGGAGGCGTAGGCCAGCCACCGCCCGTCGGCGGACCATGCCGGCTCGATGTTGAAGCCATCGAAGGTGAAGCGGGTGAGGGCGCCCGAACGCGGGTCGACCAGCCAGAGGTCGGAGCGGTCGCGGTCGACGATGGTGGCGGCGAGCAGCCCTCCCGGCCCCGCCTTGAGGTTGCGGTAGAAGCGCCGGGGCGTCGGCAGCGGCCGTTCGGCCCCGCCGTCGAAGCTCAGCAGCCGGCGCTCACCGGCCTGTGACGAGGCCGGCAGGTAGACGAGGGTCTCGCCGCCGGCGGCGAGCTGCATGAAGCCGTAGAAGGGATGGGTGAGGGCATCGACGAGCAGCGGCGTCGGCGGCCCGGTGAGCGTGCCGCGGGCGGCATCGAGCGGCGCCGCCACCACGCCGCCGGTGGGCCGCGCCCACAGCAACCAGCCGCCGGCGTAGATCCCGCCGGCGCCACCGCGGGCCAGCGTCCGTCGCTCGCCGGTCGCCAGCGAAAGCCAGTCGATGCGGGCATCGTAGAGGGTCGTCGACCAGACGGTGAAGATCACGCTGCGGCCGCCCGGCAGCACTTGCGGCCACCAGTGCGCCATCTCGCCGCGAGCCGGGTCGGGGCGGGTGAGGCGCTGGGGCGCACCGCCGGCGGCGGCGACGCGGTACAGCGAGGACGGCCCGCCGGCGGAGAAGATGATGGTGCCGTCCTCGGCCCAGCTCCCCCCCTGCTCTTCGCCGGGGATGGTGG
>DASYUP010000596.1:0-4611 GCA_036001185.1 Thermoanaerobaculia bacterium | reverse complement strand
GGTGCTCATCGACGGCGGCCGCTCGCAGCTCAACGCGGCGCTGCAGGCGCTGGCCAGGCTGGGCGTCGAGGAGACGCCGGTGGTGGCACTGGCCAAGCGCGAGGAGGAGATCTACGTCCCCGCCATCCCGGTGCCGTTGCGGTTGCCGCGCAAGGACCCCGGGTTGCAGCTGCTGCAGCAGGTGCGCGACGAGGCGCACCGCTTTGCGGTCTCGCGTCACCGGCGACGGCGGCAGAAGCGCACGCTGGTGAGCCGGGTCGACCAGCTGGCCGGCATCGGCCCGGGACGCCGCCGCCTGTTGCTGCAGCGGTTCGGCAGCTTCGCCGGCGTGCTGCGGGCAACCCGCGAGGAGCTGCAGGAGGCGCTCGGCAAGGTGGTCGGCGTGCGGGTGCACGAGCAGCTTCACGCCGAGCCGGCCGGACCGACGCCGGCGGCCGAGGCGAGCGAGGCGGGGGTGGAGCCCGCGCTCGCCCCCGCCGAGAAACCGACAGGCTAAAATCGGGGCCGGTCACTTCGACCATGGCAGATACCCCCGATCGCAACGCCGGGGTGCTGGTAGCGCCCGATCTGATGGCGCGTTTCGAGGCGCGCTTTGGAGAGGACCTCGCCGAGCGTCCGCAGACCCTGCAGAGCGAGGAGCTGCGCGCCGAGATCGGCCGCCTGTTGCCGCGCGCCGGTGCGGCGAGCCACTACGAGCTGCTGGGCATCTCGGTAGGCGCCGCCGCCGACGAGGTGCATCGCGCCTTCACCGCCCTGGCGCGTCGCGTCCACCCCTCGCTCGCCGAGCGGCTCAACCTGCCGCCACCGGTGTTGCGGCTGCTGTTCGAGCACGCCGTGCAGGCCTACCTCGTGCTCTCCGACCCCGACCGCCGGCGCGCCTACGACCGCGACAATCGGGAGCGGCCGGAGTTGGCCCCGCGCTCCGACGAGGAGCTCGCCGAGGTGCGCCGCGACATGGCGCGCAAGGCTTACCAGCGCGCCCGCGGGCTGTTCAAGGCGGAGCAGTACCACTATGTCGTCGAGCTGATGCGCGACGCCGTGCAGTGGGACCCGCGGCCCGAGACCTACGCGCTGCTCGGCGAGGCGCTGGCGAAGAACCCGCGCTGGCAGCAGGAGGGGTTGGAGCAGCTGCAGCAGGCCATCCGGCTGTCGCCGCGCGAGGGCGTCTACCGGCTGAAGCTGGCGCAGGTGCTGGAGGAGATGCAGCGGCCCGAGGAGGCGGCCGTGGAGTATCGGGCGGTGCTGGAGAAGGTGCCCAACCAGCCAGACGCGGTGGCGGCACTCGAGCGCCTGGGCGCGCCGCCGCCGGCATCCGCCAACAAGGGTGGCGGCTGGTTCCGCTGACCCGTTGCCCTATCTCGTCGATGGCAGCAACCTCGGTGGCCTCCTCGGTGGGAGCCCCGGGGCGCGCGATCGCGCCGGCGTGCTGCGGCTGCTGCTCTCGTGGGCGCGCGGGCGCCGGCGGGTGGTGGTGGTCTTCGACGGGCCCGCCGACCCGGCGCTGGCCCGGACCTACGGCCCGCTGGAGGTGCGCTTCGGCGGCGCTCGCTCCGCTGACGACGCCATCCTCGCCGCCCTCGGTCGCCGGCCGGCCGACTGGTGGGTGGTGAGCGACGACCGCGCGCTGCTCGCCGCCTGCAGCGAGCGCGGCGCACGGACCGTCGCCGCTGCCGAGCTCCTCGGCAAGCTAACCCGAGCGGCGACAGCGGAGGAGGAGCGCGGCGAGGGGGCGATCGACGTCGAGGAGTGGGAGGACTGGTTCCGGCGCGGGGGCGGCTAAGGGCATCCCTAAGGTCGGTCTGGCTGGCGGCGCGAAGGGATTTCACCCCTTCATGCATCCAATCGACCAGGACCGCCACCAGAGGAGACCACCATGGGTGTGACCCGCCGCCGGCGACTGTTTCGGGATGCGACCCCTAGACTGGAGGCCTGCGCGCCGCGCACGCGCTGAGCGGGTGCGGCGGTGAGCCAGCCGACGATGCGCGCCACCCGCTGGTCATCTGACACCGAGCCGCCGGCCACGGCGCTGGCCGCGGTCCCCTCCGGCCACGCCGAGGACCTGCAGCTGGTGGCGCGCATGCTCGATGGCGAGGAGGCGGCGGCCGCCAGCTTCGCCGAGCGCTACACGGCGCCGCTCTACCGCTTCGCCGCTGGCCGCCTGCGGGGCGACCGCGAGCTCACCCGCGACATCGTGCAGACCACCCTCACCAAGGCGCTGGCGCGGCTCGACAGCTATCGTGGCGAGGCGGCGCTGCTCACCTGGCTCTGCGCTTGCTGCCGCAACGAGATCCTCATGCACCTGCGACGGGGGCGCGGTGCCCCGCCGGTGGTGGAGCTCGCCGAGGCGGAGGTCGCCGCCGACAGCGGCGCGCACGATGCCGAGGCGGCGCTGCTGCGCGCGGAGAGCGCCAGCCGCGTGCACGTCACCCTCGACGCCCTGCCGGCGCGCTACGCCCACGTGCTGGAGTGGAAGTACCTCGAGCAGCTGTCGGTGGAGGCCATCGCCTTGCGGCTGGGGGTCGGCATCAAGGCGGCGGAGTCGTTGCTGGGGCGGGCGCGGCGGGCCTTTCGCGAAACCCATGACGACCTCGAGCGCGAAACCGGATGGAGGGCAGGGAGCGCAGCCGGGGAAGGGGACGACCGATGAGCAGCGAGCCTAGGGACCCAGAGCTAGAGCGTCAGCGTGACGCCGACGACGAGGCGGTGCAGGTGGCCTTGGCTGCCGCCGGGCGGCGGCCGCCGCTGCCGCCGGAAGACCTCGCCAGCATCGAAGCCGCCGTGCTGGCCGCCTGGCGCACGCAGGTGGGGTGGCGGGCCGACGCGCCGCGGCGTCCGGCATGGTGGCTCGCGGCCAGCCTGGCGGCGGCGCTGGCGGTCGCCCTCGGCCTCGCCTGGTGGTGGGCGGCACGCCCGCGACCGGGCGCCCTGGTGGCGACGGTGGAGGCGCTGCGCGGCGACGTCGACGTCGTTCTCGACGGTGGCGTCGTACATCGGCTCGCCGCCGGCGAGCGGCTGCCGTCGGGTGCGCTGCTACGCACCGCAGCCCCCGCGGCGGCGCGGCCCGGGCGCGTCGCCCTGCGGCTGGCGCGCGGCGGCGGCGTGCGCCTCGACGCCGGCAGCGGTCTGCGACTGGTCGCGCCGGCGGTGTTGGCCCTCGACCGCGGCGCCGTCTATGTCGACAGCGGCGCCGGCGGTCCGGCGGCGCGGGTCGAGGTGCGCACGCCACTCGCCGTCGTGCGCGAGCTGGGCACGCAGTTCGCCGTGCGCGTCGGCGGTGTGCGGCCTGACGTCGTGGTGCGCGTGCGCGAAGGTGTGGTGGTGGCGCTGCGCGACGGCGAGCGTCGGCTCGCGCGTGCGGGTGAGGAGCTGATCGTCCACGCCGACGGCCGCGCCGAGCTGCATCCGGCGGCGGCCTGGGGCGGCGGCTGGGAGTGGGTGATGGAGGCGGGGCCCGGATTCGCCATAGAGGGACGGACCCTACGCGAGCTGCTCGGCTGGGTATCGCGCGAGACGGGCTGGCGAGTGCGGCTGGAGGACGGGCTCGCCGGCGAGGACGCCACCATCGTCCTGCACGGCGACACCGGCACGCTGCGCGCCGATCGCGCCCTCTTCGCGGTGCTGCCCGGAGCGGGATTGACGGGAGAGGTGCGCGACGGCACCCTGGTGATCCGGCCGCGCCGCTGAGCGTGGCGGCTCAGTCGCCGAGCTGCCAGGTGACGCCGAGCGAGGGGACGATCCCCGGCCAGCCTTCTTCGTCGAGCCGCACGTGGCCCGTGCGGTCGTCAGTGACGACGTCGAAGCCGGCCGGGTTGCGACGGGCATAGAGGTTCTGCACGTCGACGAAGAAGGTGAGCGCGCCGTGGGAGAGCTGCCACCGCTTGCTCGCCCGCAGGTCGAGCCGGTGGTAGGGGGACAGGCGGCGGCTCTCGAGCGGCCCGAAGCTGGCGAAGGCGACGTCTTCGGTCACCCGCCCCGGTACCACCGGCGTCGTCGGCCAGCCGGTGTGCCAGCGCCAGGCGAGGTCCAGGCGCCAGTCGTGCGGTAGCTGTCGGTCGACGCCGAGCGTCAGCGTGTGCCGTTGGTCGAGCGGGCGCGGCACCCGCCGCCCGTCGATCTCGTCCGAGGCCTGCGCCCAGGCGTAGGCGGCCCACCAGCCCGTACGCCGTCCCGGCGTGCCGCGCACGAGCAGCTCGACCCCGCGCTCGCGGCTGCGGCGCGGCGCGACGCGCACCCGGTCGGGCTCGATCTCGGGGAAGAAGTTGACCGGCTCGAGCAGGCCCTCCCAGCGCGGCCGTGGGTGCTCGACTTGCCGCCGGTAGAGCTCGAGACGCAGGGTGGCGATGCGACCGTCGGTGTGGCGCGGCCAGGTCTCGTAGCTCACCACCCACTGGTCGGACCGCTCGGCGCGATGCAGCCTCGTTTCGCCGTCGCCCACCTGCAGCTCGTACGGGCGCTGGCTCTGGAAGAAGCGCCCCCACGCGAAGCGCATGATGCTCTGCTCACCCAGCCGCCAGCCCACGCTCAAGCGCGGGCTCAACAGGTCGTCGCCGGTAGCGCTGTGGTGGTCGTAACGGGCCCCGACCTCCGTCGTTACGCGTTCCCCCCACGAGC
>DASYUP010000595.1:0-7975 GCA_036001185.1 Thermoanaerobaculia bacterium | reverse complement strand
CGTCGTCGGCGTGGTCCTGGTGCTCGGCCTGGTGCTGTGGGGCAGCCTCCGCGGCAGCCGCAACGGCAAGGGCAAGGAGGTCTATGCCGAGCCCGCCAAGCGGCGGGACATCTCGGAGGTGGTCAAGGCCACCGGCCAGATCGACCCTCGCGTCAAGGTCAACATCTCGGCCCACGTGGTGGCGAAGATCGCCCGCCTGTTCGTCGTCGAGGGGCAGGAGGTCAAGGCCGGCCAGCCCTTCCTCGAGCTCGAGAAGTACGCCTTCTCCGCCGATCGCGACCGCGCTGCCGCCGCCCGCGAGATCGCCAACTCGCAGAAGCGCCAGGCCCAGGTCGACCTCGCCAACGCCGAGCTGCAGCTCGGCCGCACCAGGAACCTCAAGGCCCAGGGCATCGCCTCGCGCGAGCAACTCGACGCCGCCGAGCTGCGCGAGCGCTCGGCGCGGCTACAGCTCGAGCAGGCTGGCGAGTCCATCCGCGAGGCCCAGGCGGGCCTCGAGCGGGCCCAGGACGAGCTGCGCAAGACGACGCTCTTCGCCCCCATCACCGGGCGGGTGATCCAGCTCTCGGCGAAGGAGGGCGAGGTGGTGGTGTCGGGGACGATGAACAACCCCGCCTCCATTATCGCCACCGTCGCCGACCTCTCGGAGCTGCTGATCGAGGTCGACGTCGACGAGACCGACATCGTCGACGTGGCGCTCGCCCAGCCCGCCGAGTTGCAGGTCGACGCCATTCCCGACTCCAAGTACCACGGCAAGGTGGTGGAGATCGGCAGCTCCGGCTACTCGCGGCCGCAGCAGCCCGACGTCACCTTCTTCAAGGTCAAGATCCTGCTCACCGACCCCGACCAGCGGCTGCGGCCCGGGATGTCGGCGCGCGCGGAGATCAAGGTGGCCACTCACGATCACACCGTGGTGGTGCCGGTCGAGACGGTGGTCTACCGGCAGCCGCTGGGGCCCGACGGCAAGCCCAAGCGCGCCGCCGGCGCCGGTGAGGAGGAGGTCAAGGTCGCCTTCGTCGTCGACAAGGGGAAGGCGGTGCAGCGCGCGGTGACCACCGGCATCGCCGACGCCACCCACGTCGAAATCACGACCGGCATCAAGGATGGCGAGCAGGTGATCACCGGCCCGCACCGCATCCTCAAGAACCTCGACAACGGCGACGCGGTGCAGATCGCCAAGCCGGAGAAGGAGAAGAAGGGCAAGGGCAAGGAGAGCGACGAGGACAAGGAGAAGGACAAGAAGGACGAGGACAAGAACGACTGATGTCGCTCATCGAGCTGCGCAACGTGCGCAAGATCTACGAGGTGGGCACCGAGCTGGTGCACGCCCTCGACGGTGTCGACCTCGACGTCCAGCGCGGCGAGTACCTCGCCATCATGGGCGCCTCGGGCAGCGGCAAGTCGACGCTGATGAACTTGCTCGGCTGCCTCGACACGCCCAGCGAGGGGAGCTACCACCTCAACGGCAACGCCGTCGAGTCGATGGACGACGAGGAGCTCGCCGGCATCCGCAACAAGGAGATCGGCTTCGTCTTCCAGACCTTCAACCTGCTGGCGCGCACGACGGCGCTGCAGAACGTCGAGCTGCCGCTGGTCTACGGCGGCATGGGCCGCGCCGAGCGGCACAAGAAGGCGGCCGACGCCCTCGCCCGCGTCGGCCTCGCCGACCGCGCCAGGCACATGCCCAACGAGCTCTCCGGCGGCCAGCGCCAGCGGGTGGCGATCGCCCGCGCCCTCGTCAACGACCCCTCGATCCTGCTCGCCGACGAGCCCACCGGCAACCTCGACTCCGCCACCTCGGAGGACATCATGGTCCTCTTCGACCAGCTCCACCGCGGCGGCAACACCGTGGTGCTGGTGACCCACGAGCCCGACATCGCCGACCACGCCTCGCGCAAGGTGCTGCTGCGCGACGGCAAGGTAGTGTCGGATACTCGGCGCGAGGGGTAGCCGGAGAGACAGCCCATGGTCCTCGACGAGAACATCCGCGTCGCCTTCACCGCCCTGCGCGCCAACCTCATGCGCTCGGTGCTCACCGCTCTGGGCATCATCATCGGCGTGGCGGCGGTCATCGCCGTGGTGTCGATCGTCCAGGGCCTGCAGCACATGATCACCGGCCAGCTGGAGAACGTCGGCGCCACCTTCATCCAGGTGGTGCCGAAGCAGGAGTTCGGCGGCCCCGGCATGGTGCAGCACCAGGTGCGCCTCACCTGGGAGGACGGCCAGGCCATCCTCCAGCACGTACGCAACGTCGGCCTCATCACGCCGCAGATCTTCGGTCAGACCGAGGTCAAGTACCGCGACCGCCAGCACAAGCCCTTCGTGCTCGGCGTCAACAGCGACTGGCCGGACGTCAACAAGTTCAACGTCGACCGCGGCCGCTTCTTCTCGCGCCTCGACCTCGAGCGCCGCGCCAAGGTGGCGGTGGTGGGCACCAGCGTCGTCGACGACCTCAAGGTCCGCGAGCCGATCGGCGCCGAGATCTACGTCGGCAACACGCCGGTGACGATCATCGGCGTGATGGAGAAGAAGGGCCGGGCCCTTGGCTTCGACTACGACGACATGGTTTTCGTGCCCTTCGACAGTGCGCTCAACATCTTCGGCCGCCGCGCCGCCGACCAGGTGCAGCTGCAGCTGCAGGCGACCACCAGCGAGTCGGTCGACCAGGTGAAGGACGACATCAAGCGGCTGCTACGCGAGCGCCACCACATCGTCGGCGAGACGCCCGACGACTTCCAGGTGATGGTGCAGAACGAGCTGATCTCCATCTACTCGAAGATCCTCGGCGGCGTCACCGCGGTGGTGGGCGCCATCGTCGGCGTCGCCCTGCTCGTCGGCGGCATCGGCATCATGAACATCATGCTGGTGTCGGTCACCGAGCGCACCCGCGAGATCGGCATCCGCAAGTCGGTGGGCGCCCGGCGCAAGGACATCCTGGTGCAGTTCCTCATCGAGGCGGTGACCCTCGCCCTCATCGGCGGCGTCATCGGCATCGCCCTCGGCTACGGCGCCGGCGTCCTGGCGGTGAAGCTCATCCCCGGCGACTTCCCGGCCGCCCACGTGCCTTTGTGGGCGGTGGCCATCGCCTTCGGCTTCTGCTCCCTGGTCGGCATCGTCTTCGGTATCTACCCGGCCAGCAAGGCAGCGAAGCTCGACCCCATCGAAGCGCTGCGCTACGAGTAGCGGGCGGACAGGTCGGCGCCTCGCCCGCGCCGTCTGCTGCACCCTCCGAACGCTCCTATCTTGAAGAGCTCGTCACCAGCAGCAGCGGATGGGCTCTGGGCCTCTGTGCCGGCTTTCGGCGCGCCGCCGTCTCCCGGCATGGCGGTCGTTCGCCCGAGCGCCTACGCCATCATCAAGGACTCGCTTGGCCGGCTTGCCGTGCTGCGCACACCCATGGGGGTGTTTCTCCCGGGCGGCGGGATCGAGGAGGGTGAAGCTGCTCGAGAAGCGGTCCGGCGCGAGGCTCGCGAGGAGTGCGGTCTCACGCTTCGCCTCGGCTCCTGGACAGCGCACGCCGTGCAGTTCGTGTACTCGGAGCTCGAGCGCACTCACTTCGAGAAGCGGAGCACCTTCGTCAGCGCGTTCCCTCTTCTGCGTGACCGCGCGTCGGAAGAAGACCACGACCTCGTCTGGGCCACAGCGGGCTCTGCGGCGAGCCTGCTCAGTCATGAAAGCCATCGCTGGGCCGTCGACGCCTGGCGGCGTGCGTCCACATGAGCCCGCACGCCGCCGTTGGATGACCCGGTCAGCACGCCCGTATACCCGACCGATAGGGAGCAACCCATGAATCGCCTGGCGCTCTTCGCCGTCCTCGCTCCGACGCTTCTCATGGCCGGCTCACCGCCTCGCTCGAGCGACTCGGGCGAGATCCAATCGGTGGTCGTCACGAACTTCCCGGAAACCCAGCAGGTGGCGGGAACGGTGTCGGTGGCCCGACCGATACCGTCGACTCGACTCCTCACCACCAAGGCCCTCGTGGCTCCCGGTGGTCCGGCTGACCTCGATGACCTGACCGACGCCGGCGCCATAGACGTCTCGGGGTTCGCCTTCGCCACCCTCTCGCTCGCCGTCACCGTCCAAGGGACGCTCGCTGCACCAGGGAAGGTGGGTGTGCTGCTCGTGCCGGATCAGCCAGAGGTGCTCGCAGCCCTGCGGACGCCGGGCGTGCTGCAGTTCTCCCTGTCGGTGGAGGCCCCGGTCGCTCCTTCGGCGTCGGGGATCCACCAATCCACTCCCTCGACCGTGCGTCTCGCGTTTCCGCGCTACCGCGTCTTCTTCTACAACACGACGCCCCGCACCTCCGAAGCGACGCTGTACACCTACGTCGGAAACTCCTGAAGCACGGACCCGGCGGGTCCGGTCTGGCGGAAAAACTCCTCCGGCGTCCGTCCTCTCTGCAAACGGGCAGAGCGGCACGGCATCCGGTCGGCGTCCGCTCGCCCACCAGCGAGCCTCCTCGGAGCGGCGAGGAGGCCAGCCGATGCGCTACGCGACACCTGCAGCCGTGTTCTGTCTGTTCCTGACCCTCGGCGGGGCGAAGCCGGCCCATGCCGACCCGCTCACCGTCGGCGCCCTGCGCGGGGCGCTGGTGGACGCCATCGCGCGCCTGGACACCGCGCTGTCGAACGCCACCAACAACGTCAAGGCTGCCGGCAATTCGGTGGAGGCCAACGCTCGCGGGGTGGTCTCCGACATCGACGCCCGGCTGGGCAGCAAGCTCAACCTCACCTTTGATCGCCTCGACGACAGCGAGAAGAAGATCTTCGAGAACGCGCAGGCGGTCGTCGGCCAGGTCAACTCTGCCGCCACCAACATCATCGGCAAGACGGAGAATGCCGCCCGGCGCATTCTCGGCGACGCCGACATCGTCGCCTACAACGCCCTCTACTCGCTGCCTTGCCGCTCGCAGGTGCCGCGGGTCGTCTACAGCACTCCGGAGGCCCTGTTCGAGGGACGCAGCGTGCCCGAGATCACCCTGCGCGGCAATTACCTGGCCATCGGCCAGGAGCCCAAGGTGCTGGTCGACGGCAAGCCGGCCACGCTGCTGGCGCGCTCGGCGAACCAGATGCGCGTCGGCGTTCCCAAAAGCGTGATGAACGGTCTGCAGGCGGCGCACTCGGTGTCGGTGAGGTTCGAGCCCGAACAGCAGTCGAAGAGCTGCTACCTCTTCGGGCTCGTCCCCTGGTCGCGGGTGAAGCCCCTCGGGCACGCGCTCACGGCGTCGGTGCTGCTGCAGCCCAAGACCCGGGTGCGCGTCGACGGGTCGGTGACTCCGGTGGTGCTCACCCGGCAGACCCTCGACGAGGGCCACCACCTCGACCGCCACGACGACAACTGCGACGCCCACTTCGCCGTCGATCAGACCTGGTGCCTGCCCGACGGCTGGACCTTCGTCACGCCGGGCGCGTACCACCTCACCGAGACGAGCGCCAACCACAACTGCGGCTCCGGGCTCACCGGCGACCACGTCGCCGGCGACCACTGTGTCTTCGTCGGCGCGCAGGTCAACGGCTGCGGTTACAACCGGGATCCCATCTTCCACACCCAGCTCGACTGCCGGGGAAGCGGCTGGGTGGTTTACGACGTCACGCTGCACGGTGAGCGGAGCGTGCCGGCCGATGGCACGGCGGCGCCGGTCAAGGCGCAGGACTTCGTGCCGCAGCGGACGAACTTCCTGCTGCACTACGGTGGCGACCTCGCCGGTCAGACGGTCGCCGGCTGGCGCTACCAGGCGAAGCTCGACTTCTTCCGCGGTGCGAATCTGGCACCCATCCGGACCATTGAGGTGAGCGACGTCGATCCGACGACTGGCGGCGTGTCGTCACACCTCGACAACGGGGCGCTGGCTCTCGACCTGAGCCAGGCCATCGAGGCGCTGTTCGAGCAGCCCTGAGGCGCGGACGCCTGCGGCGGAAGGGGACAGGACGGCTGGGGTGGCGGACCCGAGTGGCCCTGCGTGGTTCACGCGGCTACAATTCAGGTTCGCTACCCCCTGGCCGGAGTGGCGGAATGGCAGACGCAGGGGACTCAAAATCCCCCGTCCGCAAGGGCGTGCGGGTTCGACTCCCGCCTCCGGCACCAATCCTACGGTGGTAGTCCCGCCAACAGCTTGCGGTGCAAGACCTGAATCACTCCGACACTGGAGAGCCCGCTCCAGTCCTCCCCAGGGGAGCCGACGATCAGATCGATCGCGCCGTCACCGTCGACGTCTCCGGCGGCGAGCGAATAGGCGAATTGGCCGTACCCTGCCAGCTCGCCTGGAACTCCCGGAGTCGAGCGGCTGATCATGCGGGCGGCCGCCCGATTCAGGCCGGTGTCGCTGCCCGGGACGAAGTGGAACACGCCGGCATGGGCGTTGGCTCTGGTGAGGAGGTCGGGACTCTTGAAGTAGGCGCCGATGATCAGGTCGTCGAGGCCGTCGCCATCGAGGTCCGCCGGCGCCAACGCCGAGCCGAAGTAGTCGAGCCTCTCCGATGTCCCGCTCATTCCTGCTCCCCCGTGCGCGAGCAGCAGATTCCCCGTCGAGGAGAGGAGGCTCGGCCCGCCGAAGAGCACGTTGACCGCCCCGGCGTGTTCGACGCCGCCCACCCACTCGTGCGGCACCCCGGCGGCGACGTCGTCGAAGCCGTCGCCGTTGAAGTCCGCGACCGTGAGCGCCCACCCCAGGTTGTCGCCGTCCTCGACGCTACCCTCGATTCCCCAGCTCCCCTGGTTCCACTCCTGCGCCCCCGCAGTCGTCAGCCCCGCGGCGCTGCCGGCGAAGACGTAGAAGCGGCCGGCTCGGTATCGCTCCACGTTGCCGTCCAGTACGGTGGCGAACGGCGCGCCGACCACCAGCTCGTCGAAGCTGTCGCTGCCGAGGCTGTTGCCGTTGATCCTGCCGACCGCAAGGCTGGCGCCGAACTGGGGGAGGTGGCAATCGGCCAGCGTGCCTCCCCTGCTGCCGTCGAGGGTGGGGGCACCGGCGGTCGTGAGCCCGCCCGTCGTGCCCCGCAGGACAACGACCCTCCCCGCCCGGCGGCAGACACCTGGCTCATGGTAGTTCTCTCTTCGGTGCGCGTGGAGGTGCACCCAGAAGAGAGAACGCAGGATGGCCTAGAAAAGAGACCGGGCGCCTACCGCGGCGATAGCGGCCGGGGCGCGCCGCCGATGGGCAGCTCCCACGTCCCGCCGTCGCGGACCTCGTACACCAGCGTCTGCGGCCCCGACCACCGTGGCGCGTGCGCCCCGCGCGGGTCGCTGGTGAGCTGCTGCGCCGGCCGCCCGTCGCGCCGGTCGAGCCACACCTGAGGCACGCCCGCGCGGTCGTCGTCGACGAAGGCGAGGCGGCGACCATCGGGGGCGAGGGCGGGCTCGCGGCGGGCGTCGGCGAAGGTGGCGATCCAGGCGGCGCTGGGTGGCGGCGCGGCGGGGCCGCGGGCGCGCAGCCAGGCGATGGCGGCGACGATCACCAGCGCCACCGCGGCGACCGCCAGCGCTCCGCGCAAACGTCGGCGCCGCGTCTCGCCGGCGGCGATGAGCGGCCGCAGGTCGGCGATCATCTCCGCGGCGCTCTGGTAGCGGCGCGCCGGCTCCTTGCGCAGGGCGCGCTCGACGATGGCGACCAGGGCGCGTGGCAGGCCGGGCCGCCGGCGCCCCAGCGATGGCGCTTGCTCGGTGACCACCGCGACGGCGGTCTCGGCGAGGTTGTCCTTCAGGAAGGGGTTCTCGCCGGCGAGCATCTCGTAGAGCAGGCAGCCGAGCGAGAAGATGTCGCTGCGGGCGTCGACCGGGCGGCCCTCGAGGTGCTCGGGGGCCATGTACTCGGGGGTGCCGGCGAGGCCGCCGGTGAGCGACGAGCCGGGGAGGGTGAGGGCGCTCGTGCGGTCGCTGAGCGCCGGCACGGCGGTGGCCTTGGCGAGGCCGAAGTCGAGGACCTTGACGCGCCCCTCGGGGGTGACGATGAGGTTGCCGGGCTTGAGGTCGCGGTGCA
>DASYUP010000594.1:0-1762 GCA_036001185.1 Thermoanaerobaculia bacterium | reverse complement strand
CGAAGTGGTGATAGGCCTCGTCGACCAGCACCACGGTCTCCGGCGGCACCGCGGCGAGGAAGGCGCGCAGCTCCGCTGCCGGAGTGACGCTGGCCGTCGGGTTGTTGGGATTGCAGACATAGACGAGGCCGGCGCCGCGTGCCAGCGAGCGCATCGCGTCGAGGGGATGGCGGAAGTCGGCGGTGAGCGGCACCTTGGCCACCTCCATCCCGGCATTGGCGGCGTAGACCCCCACCGCCTCGAAAGTGGGGTCGGCGACCACCACGCGGCGATTCGGCCCGGCACCGGCGGTCACTGCCAGCTTGAGGATCTCGCTCGATCCCTCGCCGAGCAGCACGTGGTCGACCGGCAGCCGCAGGTGCGCAGCCACCGCGGCGGCGAGCGCCTCCGCTTGCTCGTCGGGATAGCGACAGGAGAACGGCACGGCGTCGCGCATGGCAGCGAGCGACGCCGGCGACGGCCCGTAGGGGTTCTCGTTGGCGTTGAGCAGGATCGGGCCGCGGCGCGGCGGCAACGCGGGCGGCACCGGGTCCGACAGTCGCATGGCCGCAGAGCGGCCGCCGGGCAGGGCGGCAAGGGTGACACCGGCACCGAGCAGACGGGCGAAGCCGCGGCGGGAGACGGTGGCGGCCATGGCGGCCCTCCTCTCGCAGGTTGGGGTCCGCCTACACTACAGCTCGAGGACGATCTTCCCCAGCACGCCTCCCGCTTCGAGCTCGGCGTAGGCGTCGGCGATGCGGGCGAACGGCAGCACGCGATCGACCACCGGCCGGAGACGCCCGTTGGCCAGCCGTGGCAGGGCAAAGGCGGTGAAGGCCGCCACCAGCGCGGCCTTCTCGGCCCGCGAGCGGGCGCGCAGCACCGAGCCGATGAGACGCAGCCGGCGGCGCATGAATCGCGACAGGTCGAGGGTGGCGCGCGCGCCGCCGAGCAGCCCGACCTGCACCAGGCGACCGCCGTCGCGCAGGGCGTCGAGGTGGTGCACCAGCCCCTCGCCGCCGACCAGGTCGAGCACCAGGTCGACACCGGCGCCGCCGGTGGCGGCGCGCGCCTGGGCCGGCAGCTCGGGCCCGAGCGACAGAAAGGCCTCGGCGCCGAGCGGCCGCAGGCTGGAAAGCCGCCGGGGGTCGCGGCCGGCGACCAGCGGCCGGCCGCCGAGCTCGCGGGCGAGCTGCACGGCGAAGCTGCCCACCCCCGAGGCGGCAGCGGTGATGAGCACCGCCTCGCCGACCTGTAGGGCGCCCTCGTGGACCAGGTTGGTCCAGGCGGTGAGCCCCACCTCGGGGATCGCCGCCCCCGCGACGAAGGTGAGCGGCTCGGGCAGCGGCATCAGCTGGCCCACCGGCGCCACCACCTGCTCGGCATGGCCACCGCCGGCGAGCAGCGCCATGGCGCGGTCGCCGGGCCGCCAGCCGGCGATCCCCTCCCCCAGCGCCGTGACGACCCCGCTCGCCTCGAGGCCGGGGATGGCGCTCTCTCCCGCCGGCGGCGGGTAGAGCCCCCGCACCTGCAGCAGGTCGGCGCGGTTGAGGGCGGTGGCGCAGACGCGCAGCAGCACCTCGCCCGGGCCGGGAACCGGGTCGGGAACCTCGACGAGGCGAAGCTCGGGGTGCTGGGGGTGGGGAGTGAAATCGAGGGCCAGCATGTGGCGATGGCGGCGCCGTGACCAGTGTTACACGAACCGCGATGCACTCACCGCTAGACTGACACGAAGATGCAGGCGGCCAGCCTCAGCTCTCGTCATCGCGAGCGCAGCGAAGCG
>DASYUP010000593.1:0-8258 GCA_036001185.1 Thermoanaerobaculia bacterium | reverse complement strand
ACCCGCTGCCATGCCTCTCGGTTCCTCTCCGGTCCAGGGAAGCCTTGAACAACGATTGTACCCTGCTCTCCTACACCGGCACAAGAGGCGCGACTCTCTCTGGAGCGAGCTGCCTACCCCGGCACAACGCTTGCTCTCCAGCCCTGTGCCGGTCGCGGAATTCCCGCCGCACCTGCGCCATCCTACACTGACGGGGACGACATACTAACCACCGAGACAGAACGAGGGTGCCCCCGTGCTGGAGACCGACCGCCATTGGTACAAGGACGCCGTCATCTACGAGCTGCACGTGCGCGCCTTCGCCGACTCCGACGGCGACGGCATCGGCGACTTCCGCGGTTTGACCGGCAAACTCGACTACCTGCAGGAGCTCGGCGTCACCGCCCTCTGGCTGCTGCCCTTCTACCCCTCGCCGCTCAAGGACGACGGCTACGACATCGCCGACTATCGCAACGTCCATCCCACCTACGGCACGCTCGAGGACTTCAAGGTCTTCCTCCGCGAAGCCCACCGCCGCGGCCTCAAGGTGATCACCGAGCTGGTGATCAACCACACCTCCGACCAGCACCCCTGGTTCCAGCGCGCCCGCCGCGCCCGGCCCGGCAGCGCCGCCCGCGACTTCTACGTGTGGAGCGACGACCCCCAGCGCTACGGCGAGACGCGCATCATCTTCAAGGACTACGAGGCCTCCAACTGGAGCTGGGACCCGGTGGCCCAGGCCTACTACTGGCACCGCTTCTTCCACCACCAGCCCGACCTCAACTTCGCCTCGCCGCAAGTGCGGCGCGAGGTCTTCCGCGCCCTCGACTTCTGGCTGCAGATGGGGGTCGACGGCCTGCGCCTCGACGCCATCCCCTACCTCTTCGAGCGCCAGGGGACCAACTGCGAGAACCTGCCCGAGACCCACGCCTTCCTCAAGGAGCTGCGGCGGCACGTCGACGAGCGCTTCGCCGACCGCATGCTGCTCGCCGAGGCCAACCAGTGGCCGGAGGACTCGGTGGCCTACTTCGGCGACGGCGACGAGTGCCACATGGCCTTCCACTTCCCGGTGATGCCGCGGCTCTTCATGTCGCTGCGCATGGAGGATCGCTTCCCCATCGTCGACATCCTGCAGCAGACGCCGGACATCCCGGCGGGCTGCCAATGGGCGATCTTCCTGCGCAACCACGACGAGCTGACGCTGGAGATGGTCACCGACGAGGACCGCGACTACATGTACCGGGTCTACGCCAGCGACCCGCAGGCGCGCATCAACCTCGGCATCCGCCGCCGGCTGGCGCCGCTGCTCGGCAACGACCGCCGCCGCATGGAGCTGATGAACGCCCTGCTGTTCTCGCTGCCGGGGACGCCGGTCCTCTACTACGGCGACGAGATCGGCATGGGCGACAACATCTACCTCGGCGACCGCAACGGCGTGCGCACGCCGATGCAGTGGAGCGCCGACCGCAACGCCGGCTTCTCGCGCGCCAACCCGCAGCGGCTCTACCTGCCGGTGATCATCGATCCCGCCTACCACTACGAGGCCGCCAACGTCGAGTCGCAGCTTGGCAATCCCCACTCGCTGCTCTGGTGGACGCGCCGCCTGATCGCCCTGCGCCAGCGCCACCAGGCCTTCGGCCGCGGCAGCCTCGAGCTGCTGCATCCCGACAACCACCGCGTGCTCGCCTTCGTACGACGGCATGGCGACGAGTGCATCCTGGTGCTCGCCAACCTGTCGCGCTTCGTGCAGCACGTCGAGCTCGACCTCGCCGCCTTCGCCGGCGCCCAGCCGGTCGAGCTGATGGGCCGCTGCCGGCTGCCGCGGCTCACGGAGCGCCCGCTGCCGCTGATTCTCGGCCCCCACGGCTTCTACTGGTTCGAGCTCGAGGCTTCGCGGCCGGCGCGCCTGTCGAGCACCCCTGGCGCCGCCCCCTTGCTGGTCGTCGCCGGCGGCTGGGAAAGCTGTTGCCGCGGCGAGGGGCGCGAGCAGCTCGCCGCCCTGCTACCAGCGGTGCTGCAGGGGCAGCGCTGGTTCGGCGGCAAGGCGCGGCAGGTACGGGCGCTGCGCATCGACGGCGCGGTCCCCCTAACCGACGGCGGCCGCGGCAGCGCGGCGAGCAACGAGGGTCACGAGCCGAGCACGGTCTGGCTCCTGCTGCTGCGCGTCGAGCAGACCGAAGGAGAGCCCGACACCTATGCGCTGCCGGTCGCCTGGGCCGCCGGCGGGCGCGGCGAGCGACTGCTCGCCGAGCAGTCGCCGGCGGTGCTGGCGCGAGTCGAGGCCCGCGGGCGCGGCGGCCGCGTCGAGCCTGGCGTCCTCTACGACGCCATGTACGACCCGGCCTTCGGTCGCCTGCTGCTCGAAGCCATCGTCGGGCGCCGCACCTTTCGCGGCGAGGACGGCGAGGTGATGGCAGCGGCGACGCCAGCTCTCGGCACCATTCTGGGGTCGCTACCGGCTGCCTCCGCGCTCGAGCCCCAGCTCGGCCGCGCCGAGCAGAGCAACACCTCCCTGGTCTTCGGCGACCGGCTGATCTTGAAGCTCTTTCGCAAGGTCGAGCCGGGCACCAACCCCGACCTCGAGGTCAGCCGCTTCCTCGCCGCCCGCGGCTTCCCCCACACGCCGCCGCTCGCCGGTTGGCTGGAGCTGCGCCGCCGCCACGCCGGCACGCTCGCCGGCGAGCGGCTCACCCTCGCCCTGCTGCAGGCCTACGTACCCAACGAGGGCGATGCCTGGAGCTACTCGCTCGACGCCTTCGGCCGCTACCTCGAGCGGGTGATGACGCGCGCCGAGCGAGTGCCGCCCCATCCCGAGCCACGGCCGCTGCTCGAGCTGGCGGGCGCCGACGCACCCGACGACGTGGCCGAGGTGCTCGGCCTCTACCTGAACGCCGCGCGCCTGCTGGGCACGCGAACCGCCGAGATGCACCTCGCGCTCGCCAGCTCCACCGACGACCCCGCTTTCAGCGCCGAGCCGTTCACCAGCCTCTACCAGCGCTCGCTCTACCAGTCGCTGCGCTCGCAGGCGGGCCGCACGCTGCGTCTGCTGCGCGCCACCCTGCCGCAGCTCGCCGATGGCGACCGCGAGCTGGGCGTGCGGTTGCTCGAGGGCCGCCAGGAGCTGCTCGACCGCTTCTCACCGCTGCTCGCCGGCAAGCTCGACGCCCAGCGTCTGCGCACCCACGGCGACTTCCACCTCGGCCAGGTCCTCTACACCGGCAGGGACTTCGTCATCATCGACTTCGAGGGCGAGCCGGCGCGGCCGCTGGCGGAGCGCCGCCACAAGCGCTCGCCGCTGCGCGACGTGGCGGGGATGTTGCGCTCCTTCGACTACCTCGCCGCGGGAGGCGTCGCCCAGGCGCAGCGGCGCGGGCTGGTGCCGGCCGAGCAGCTCGCGCTGGCCGAGGAGTGGGCGCGCTACTGGACCCGCTGGTCGGGTGCCACCTTCGTGCGCGCCTACCTGGGGGTGGCGTCGGCGGCGAGCTTCCTGCCCGTCGACGACCGCGCCCGCGCCGTGTTGCTCGACGCCTTCCTGCTCGAGAAGGCCCTCTACGAGCTCGCCTACGAGCTCGACCACCGGCCGCAGTGGGCGCACATTCCGCTGCGGGGGATCGTCGCGCTGATGGCGGGTGGCGGCTGAGCTGCGAACCGACACACTTGGCTATACTGCTCGCATGAGATCGGCACTTGCGGAGGCTCTTCGCCGCGAGCAACGCGAGCGCTTCGCGCGCATGACGCCCGCGGAGCGCATCGCCATGACCGCGCGTCTCGCGGAAGAAGGCCTGGCGATGCTCATGGCGGCGCAACGGATCGACCGCACCGCCGCTATGCACGTCTTGCGACGCTCCCGCGCGGTAGGTCGGAAGCCATCGCGCTGTGGCGATGAGCCTCGCTGAGCGCGTCGTCCGCGTCCTCGAGAGCCTCGGTGCCCCGTACGCATTGATCGGCGGCCAGGCAGTAACGGCTCGCGGCTATCCACGGCTGACGGTGGACTACGACTTCCTCACCACCGACGCTCGGGTGCTGCGCCGCGAAACGTGGTCTGCGCTCAGCGATGCCGGCGTTGCCGTCGACCCGCGGCGCGGCGATCTCGACGACCCCCTTGCCGGGGTGGTACACCTCTCGGCGGTCGGCGAGGCTGAGGTCGACGTGCTGCTGGCCAAGTGGAAGTGGGAAGCGGCGGTGCTCGCGCGGGCCGAACGATTGGACCTCGGCGCCTTCGAGGCGCCAGTGCCACGGACGGCAGACCTGATACTGCTCAAGCTCGCCGCCGGCGGCGGCATCGACATCCAGGACGCAATGGTGCTACTCGGGACGGCGAATCGCGAAGAGCTCATCGCCGCGGTCGAGAGCTATCTGGGCGATCTCGACGCCGACGCGCAGGCTGCCTGGGATCGCGTCAAAGCGGACGGCGCGCTGGGTCGCTGACCGGCCGCTCAGCCCGGCGGCCGCGAACCCACGCGCAGGTAGAACTGCGTCGCCACCAGGTTCAAACCGTGCCCGGCCGGCCCGGGGTCGGGGACGACGCGGTTGCGGCCGGCGACCAGGATCGAACCTCTGGCGAGCTCCCGCCAGGCGGCATCGCGAAGGGCCTGCGGCGCCCCGGCGCCGGAGAGGTCGAGGCCCGAGACGTCGCCGCGGAACGAAGTGTTGAGGAGAGACTCGCGCAGCGAAAAGCAGGGCGTCGCGAAGCAGACGATGCCGTTGGGGGCGACGCGGAAGAAGCCGCCGCGCGGGCGGCGAGAGCTCGCGGCGATCCAGCCCTCGGTCACCACCAGCTTGCCGAGGGTGCCGAAACCGTCCACCACGTCGCCCGGCGAGAGCTCGCCGCGCACCACCGCCCGGCCGCCGAGCGCGGCAGCCTCGAAGTCGGCCTGTGCCTGCGGATCGAGGTCGATCCGGCTCCAGTCGACGGTCGACGCGTGACAAGCCTGACTCGCGGCGGCGGCTGGACAGGGCGTCAGCGGGCGGTTGAGCAGGCTGGCGAAGACCCCGCCACAGACCGGCGACGGGCAGAGCCGCGGATCGGGTCGCAGGTTGAAGTAGCCCTCGACGAGGCGCGGGCTGCCGCTGCTGGCCGGCGCCACGGCGAGCGCGAGCAGCGTCGCGGAGAAGACGGCAAGAAAAAGCAGGCGAGCGATGCGGCGAACCATCACGGGAAACCAGTGTACGCCTGCGGCAAACGAATCGGCGCAGACCTGATCCACCCACGATCAGCGGCACTCGCACTCCCGCGAACGTCACCCGGCATAGTCTGGTAGCGTCCCCGGCTTGCCGGCACCGTTCGTGCTTCGGCAGCCGGCCGTGACGGGAGAGGTGATGAAAGACGAGCGACGGGCCGGGCCCGAGGAGCGCTGGTGGGAGCGGCCCGCCGACGCCGGCGCGCCCGCCTCGCCGGCCGCAGCGGCGCCGGAGCGAGTGTCGCTGCTCACCGCCGACGACCTCCACCTCTTCAATGAGGGCACCCACTTCCGTCTCTACGAGAAACTGGGGGCGCACCCGCTGGTGGTCGACGGCGTGGCCGGCACCTACTTCGCCGTCTGGGCGCCCAACGCGCGGCAGGTTGCGGTGATGGGCGAGTTCTCCGGCTGGCAGCCCGACGCCCATCCGCTCACTCGCCGCGGCGGCTCAGGGATCTGGGAGGGGTTCCTCCCCGGCGTCGGTGCGGGGTCGCTCTACAAGTACTGGATCGAGTCGGCCGCGCACCAGGGGTTTCGCGTCGGCAAGGCGGACCCCTTCGCCTTCCGCGCGCAGCTGCCGCCGGAGACTGCCTCCGAGGTGGCCGACCTCAGCCACGAGTGGCGCGACGGTGCCTGGCTCGCCGGCCGCCGCGAGCGCGGTGCCCTCGCGGCGCCGATCTCCATCTACGAGGTGCATCTGGGCTCGTGGCGGCGCGTCCCCGAGGAGGGCAACCGCTCGCTCAGCTACCGCGAGCTCGGGCCGTTGCTCGCCGACTACTGCGACGAGCTGGGCTTCACCCACGTCGAGCTGATGCCGGTGATGGAGCACCCCTTCTACGGCTCGTGGGGCTACCAGACCACCGGCTACTTCGCCCCCACCCGCCGCTACGGCACCCCCGAAGACCTCATGGCGATGGTCGACCACCTGCACCAGCGCGGCATCGGCGTGCTACTCGACTGGGTGCCCTCGCACTTCCCCAGCGACGAGCACGGCCTCGCCTACTTCGACGGCACCCACCTCTACGAGCACGAGGACCGGCGGCTCGGCTTCCACCCCGACTGGAACAGCTACATCTTCAACTACGGTCGCCACGAGGTGCGCAGCTTCCTCACTTCCTCGGCGCTCTTCTGGCTCGACAAGTACCACGGCGACGGGCTGCGGGTCGACGCCGTCGCCTCGATGCTCTATCGCGACTACTCGCGCCAGCCCGGCGAGTGGCTGCCGAACGAGCACGGCGGGCGCGAAAACCTGGAGGCGATCGACTTCCTGCGCCAGCTCAACAGCGAGGTCTACGAGCAGTACCCCGACACCCACACCTACGCCGAGGAGTCGACCTCCTGGCCCGGGGTGTCGCGGCCGGCCTACGTCGGCGGCCTCGGCTTCGGTTACAAGTGGGACATGGGGTGGATGCACGACTCCCTCGCCTACTTCGCCCTCGACCCCATCCACCGCAAGTACCACCACAACCGGCTCACCTTTCGGCGCCTGTACGCCTACAGCGAGAACTTCTGCCTGCCGCTGTCGCACGACGAGGTGGTGCACGGCAAGGGCTCGCTGCTCGGGAAGATGCCGGGCGACGAGTGGCAGCGCTTCGCCAACCTGCGGCTGCTGTTCGCCTGGCAGCACGCCCAGCCGGGCAAGAAGCTGCTCTTCATGGGCGACGAATTCGGCCAGCGGCGCGAGTGGAACCACGACAGCAGCCTCGAATGGCACCTGCTCGAGTCGCCGTATCACCGCGGCGTGCAGCGGTTGGTGGGCGACCTCAACCGGCTCTACCGCGCCGAGGCGGCGCTGCACGAGCTCGACTGCGACCCGGCGGGCTTCGAGTGGATCGACGCCAACGATGCCGACAACAGCGTGGTGTCGCTGCTGCGCCTGTCCGCGGGCGGGCGCGCGACGATCCTGGTGGCGCTCAACTTCACGCCGCTGGTGCGTAGCAACTACCGTCTCGGCGCGCCGCGTGGCGGTGCCTGGCGGGAGGTGCTCAACACCGACGCCAGGGACTACGGCGGCAGCGGCCAGGGCAACCTGGGCGGCGTCGAGGCGGCGCCGGTGCCGCTGCACGGCCGCAGCCATTCGCTGACGCTGACCCTGCCGCCGCTGGGCGCCGTCTTCCTCAAGAGCGACGGTTGAAGCGATGAGCGTGGTCGCCGAGCCGAGAGGCGAGCCCCAAGGTCCGCACCAGGGTCCCGACGCCGCCGGCGCGGCGCCCCCCTTCGAGGTGTGGCCCGGGCAGCCCCACCCGCTGGGCGCCACCTACGATGGCTTCGGCGTCAACTTCGCGGTCTTCTCGGAGGTGGCCGAGAAGGTCGAGCTGTGCCTCTTCGACGACGAGCGTCGCGAGACGCGCTTCGAGCTCCCCGAGGTCACCGCCTTCTGCTGGCACGGCTACGTGCCGCAGATGCAGCCGGGCCAGCGCTACGGCTTCCGCGTCCACGGCCCCTGGGCGCCCGAGCAGGGGCACCGCTGCAACGCGGCGAAGCTGCTGCTCGACCCCTATGCCAAGGCCATCGACGGGCAGGTGGAGTGGAGCGAGGCCGTCTTCCCCCACCTCTTCGCCGACCCCGCGGCGCGCAATGACCTCGACAGCGCCCCCCACATGCCGCTGTCGGTGGTGGTCAACCCCTACTTCGACTGGGGCAACGACCGGCCGCCGCGCACCCCCGAGCACATGACGGTGGTCTACGAGGCGCACGTCAAGGGTCTCACCCGTCTCTACGAGCGCATCCCCGAGACGATGCGCGGCACCTACGCCGGCCTCACCCACCCGGCAGTGGTCGAGTACCTGCAGCGGCTCGGCATCACCGCCATCGAGCTGATGCCGGTGCACCAGTTCGTGCACGACGCCCGGCTGCTCGAGCGCGGCCGGCGCAACTACTGGGGCTACAACTCGATCTCGTTCCTCGCGCCGCACGTGGGGTACGCGACGCAGGGGCGTGGCCAGCAGGTGCAGGAGTTCAAGTCGATGGTGAAGGGGCTGCACCGCTCCGGCATCGAGGTGATCCTGGACGTGGTCTACAACCACACCGGTGAAGGCAGCGAGCGAGGGAGCACCGTATGCTTCCGCGGGATCGACAATCCGACCTATTACCGGCTGC
>DASYUP010000592.1:0-11140 GCA_036001185.1 Thermoanaerobaculia bacterium | reverse complement strand
TGACGGTGCAGGTCAAGCAGTTTCGCTTCAAGCCCATCCAGGTGATCGGCGCTGTGGGGCGACCGGGCTCGCTCGACTCCTCGGGGCGGCTGACGCTGCTCGAGGTGCTCACCGCGGCCGGCGGCGTGGCGCCGCAGCATGCCGACGTCGTCTACGTCATCCGCCATGGCGACAACGGCCTGTCCGACCAGCTGCAGGTGCGGCTCGACGACCTGCTGCTGCGCGGCGATCCGCGCGCCAACATCCCGATCTTCCCCGGCGATCTGCTCAACGTGCCGGCCACCGTCGAGGTGACGGTGTTGATCCTCGGCGAGGTGCAGCGGCCGGGGGCGGTGGTGTTCAAGAGCACCGATCGCATGTCGCTGCTCACCGCCATCGCCCGCGCCGGCGGCCTCACCGATCGCGCCTCGCGCAAGGTGCAGATCAAGCGCGAGCGCGCCGACCGCATCGTCGAGGAGATCGAGGTCGACTACAAGGCGGTGCTGGCCGGCAAGGTCGCCGACCCGGAGCTCAACGAAGGGGACGTGCTGGTGGTCAAGGAGTCCTTCTTCTGAAACCGCTCAGTGCTTCTCCCGAGCTCGCCGCCGGCGAGCCCCTGCTCGAGGACTCGCGCGCCGAGTTCCACCTCGCCGACTACATCGACGTGCTGCGGCGCCGCTGGCGCCTGGCGGCCGTCTTCTGCGCCGTCTGTGGCATCGGCGGCCTGGTGCACTACTTCGTCACCCCCCGCATGTACCAGGCGACGACCACCATCCAGATCGACCGCCGCACCCTGTCGTTGAGCACCGGCGGCGACACGCCCTGGGTCGAGAACTGGTACAACCTCGAGTTCTATCCCACGCAGTACAACCTGCTGCAGAGCCGCGGCCTCGCCGAGCGCGTGGTCACCGACCTGCGTCTCTACGAGGATCCGGCGTTCAACCCGGCCTGGGCGAGCTGGCGCACCAGCGGCAAGCGCCGCGGCGGCACCCCCGACCTCGACGCCGCGCAGCTCGGCGGGCTCGGCATGCGAGTGCTCGGCGGCCTGGAGATCGCGCCGATCAAGAACACCCAGCTGGTGGCCATCAACTACCGCTCGAGCTCGCCCGAGCTCGCCGCGCGCATCGCCAACGGCGTCGCCGACTCCTTCATCGACTGGGGCATCGAGGACCGCACCACTTCCGCCGGCAAGGCCTCGAGCTTCCTCGGCAAACAGATCGAGTCGCTCAAGCAGCAGATCGAGGACAAGGAAAAGTCCCTGCAGGCCTACAGCCGGCGCTCCGACATCGTCAGCATCGACCCCGCCACCAACCCGACGCTGCAGCAGCTGCAGGCGCTCAACAAGGACTACATGGCGGCGGTCTCGGCGCGCATCGAGAAGGAAGCGGCCTACAACCAGGCGATCAATGCGCCGCCGGAGACCACCGCCGACAGCATCTCTGGCGGCCTGGTCAGCCAGCAGCGCCACGACCTGCTGGTCATGGAGCAGGAGTACAACTCCAAGCGCAGCCTCTACAAGCCCGACATGCCGGCGATGGTGGAGCTGCTGAACAAGATCGCCGACGCCAAGAAGCACATGCAGGGCCTCATCGACGAGACCGTTGCGCAGGGGCGCCGCAGCGCGCGCACCGAGTTCGAGACCGCGAAAAGGCAGGAGGCGGCGCTGCAAGCCGAGCTCAACCGGGCGCGCGAGGAGACGATGCGCATGGGCTCGGCGGCGGTGCAGTACAACAACCTGTCGATGGAGGTCGACACCCAGCGGCAACAGCTCGACAGCTTCCTCAAGCGGCAGTCGGAGACCGAGGTGACGGCGCGCCTGCAAGCCACCCGCGAGTCCAACGTGCGGGTGGTCGATCGGGCATTGGTGCCCGGCACCCCCTTCGCCCCCTCGATGCGGCGCGACCTCGGCATGGCGCTGGGGCTGGGCCTCTTCCTCGGTATCGGCTGCATCTTCCTGCTCGAGTATCTCGACCGCAGCGTCAAGACGGCCGAGGAGGCGGAGCGCGTGCTGGGGCTGCCGGTGCTGGCGGTGATCCCCGACGTGCTCGACCGCGGCGCCCCCAACTACCGCTACGCCTACGGCCACGGGGGCCGGCGCAAGGGCAAGCTACCGCGCCGCAGCAAGCCGAAGGGCAAGGACAAGCGCACGCCGGAGGAGCTCAAGGAGATCGAGCTGCTGCCGCAGACCAAGCCGCGGCACGCCGTCTCCGAGGCCTATCGCTCGCTGCGCACCGCCCTGCTGCTCTCCTCGGCACAGCAGCTACGGGTGATCGCTCTCACCTCGGCCAACTCGGGCGAGGGCAAGACCGCCACCGCCGCCAACCTGGCGGTGGTCATGGCACAGCTCGGCCGCCAGGTGCTGCTCATCGACGCCGACTTGCGCAAGCCGCGCCTGCACAAGGTGTTCAACCTCTCCAACCGCGAGGGGCTGGTGCACTGCCTCACCGGCGGCGATCCGCTCGAGAAGCTCATCCAGCCAACCGGCGTCAACGGTCTCTTCATCCTGCCCTCGGGGACCATCCCACCCAACCCCTCCGAGCTGCTCGCCTCCGAGCGCATGCGCGAGCTGCTGGAGGTGGCGCAGCGGCGCTTCGACCTGGTGATCGTCGACACGCCACCGCTGCTGGCGGTGACCGACGCCTCGGTGATCGGCGCCATGGTGGACGGCGTCGTCTTCTGCCTCTATGCCGGTCGCGTGCAGCGCGGCGAAGCGGTGGCCAGCTGTGACCGCCTGCGCGTCTCCGGCGCCCGCGTGCTCGGCACGGTGCTCAATCGCTACCTCGCGGGCAAGGGCAACGACGGCAAGCACTACTACTACTACTACCAGTACCAGACGTACGGCGAGAGCGACGAGCGGACGAGCGGGAGCTCGAGCTCAGCGGCCTGAGATGCGTCCCCCCTGTCTCGCCGAGACGCCCTGGCCACGGCAGGCCAGTGGGTGCCACGGGCAGAGGCGTGCGTGATCGACCTCCACTGCCACGTCCTGCCGGGGATCGATGACGGCGCGGCCACTCTCGCCGACGCGGTGGCGATGTGCCGCCTGGCCGCTGCCGACGGCTGTCACACCATGGTGGCGACGCCGCACCAGCGGCACCCGAGCTTCCCGCGGGTGACGCGCGGCGGCCTCGAGGCGGCCCGCGCCGAGCTGCTGGCGGCGCTCGGCGGCGAGCCGCCGGCGGTGCTGCTCGGCGCCGAGGTGCGGGTGGACTCCGAGCTGCTCGCCGAGCTGGAGGCGAGCGGGTCCGAGGTGCTGTCGCTCGCCGGCAGCCGCTACCTGCTGCTCGAGCTGCCGCGCGCCGAGGTGGGGGTGCCGCCGGAGGAGCTGGTGCACGAGCTGCTGCTGGGTGGCTGGCGACCGGTGCTGGCACACCCGGAGGTGCTGCCCTGGCTCGAGGTCGAGCGCCTCGCCGCGCTAGTCGAGGCGGGAGCGATGCTGCAGGTGACGGCGGCGGCGGTGACCGGCGACTTCGGTCGCTACCCCAATCAGCGCGTCTGGGAGCTGCTCGACGAGGGGCTGGTGCACTTCGTGGCTTCCGACTCCCACTCGCCGACCTGGCGCGCCCCCGGGCTCGCCGCCGCGCGGGCTGCCGTCGAGCGTCGCCTGGGCGACGTGGTGGCGCGGCAGCTGGTCAGCGACAATCCCGGTTGCGTGCTCGCCGACGTGCCGCTTCCCGCCCCCGCGGCCGCTTCCCAAGGAGGATCGACATGAGGTGTCACTCGCCGCCGTCCCCACGGTGGCGACTGCCGGTAGCGGTGGCGTTGCTCGGCGCCGTGCTGGCGCCGGCGCAGGCGCCGCCGGCCGCTGCGGCGGTCGACCCGTTCTACACCAGCCGCCTGCAGGAAGGGATCGCCGCCGCCGACCGGCACGCCTATGCCGAGGCGGCACAGAGCTTCCGCGTCGCCTGCTTCGGCATGCTCGACGACGAGGCACAGTTGGCCGACTGTCTGGTGAGGCTGTCGCTGGCACAGGCGGCCGCCGGCGATCGCGACGGCTTCGCGCAGACCTTCCGGCGGTTGCAGGAGGGGGAGGAGCTGGTGGGTCTCTACAGCAAGGCGAGCCTGCCGCGCGAGCTCTCCGCTCCCTTCGAGGCCAAGGTCGGCGAGTGGATTCCGCGCGCCGCGCTCGCCACCTTCCCCGCCTTCCAGAAGCTGCTCGCCGATCCGCGTGAAGCGCAGCTCGCGGCACTGGCGCCGCGCGCCCGGCGCGAGCGGCTGGCGCAGCTCGAGAAGGAAGACCCGCGCCAGCCGCGCTGGCCGCTGCTCGCCGCCCGCCTCGGCAAGGAACAGGGCGAGGCCAAGGCGGCGCTCGGCGCCGCCGACCGCGCGCTGCGGCTGGATGGCAAGCTCGCCGAGGCTCGCTGTCTGCGCGGCTGGGCGAATTCGCAGCTCGGCAAGCACGGCGAGGCGCTCGGTGATCTCGCCGGCTGCCTCGGCGCCGATGCGGCCTTCGCCATCGCCCAGCTGCAGAGCCGCGTGGCGCTCGAGCAGTGGCAGGAGGCGGCGGCGCTGCTCACCACGCTGCCGCCCGACCAGCGACGGCTGCAGGCCGTGGAAGGGCTGGCGGCCAAGGTCGAGAGGCAGGCGACGAAGGCGGCAGGCGGTTCCCGCCCGGCACCACCCGCGGAGGTCAGGCCCGCCGCCGGCGGCACGCCATCGCCGGTGGTGACGCCGTCGCCACCAGCCTCCGCGAGCCGCGGCGCGGTGGCCGGCGCCCCCAGCGCCACCGCGCCGATGCCTCCCGGGGGCGCCCTGCCGTCGGCTGACGAATCATTGCTCGCCCGCGCCCAGGCGGCGCTCGGCAAGGCGCGCACGGCGGCGGAGGTGGAGCAGGCCTACACCCTCGCCGCGGGGCTCGCCCTGCGCTACCCGAGCCACCCGCGGGTGCAACACACGGCCGCCGAGATCGCCTACCGCGCCTCGCGCTGGGGCGACGCCGTGCGCCACTTTCGCCAGGGCGGCGATCCCGGGGAGGCGCAGCCGCTGCTGCTCTTCTACTACGCCGTGTCGCTGTGGGAGAGCGGCGCACGCGATGAAGCGGCAGCGGTGATGCGGCGCTGCGAGGGCAAGCTCCGGCCTACGCCCTTCGTGCAGGCCTACCGCGGGAAGATCCTCGGCGCGCTGGCCGGGTCCTGAGCCTCGCCCGGCCCCCACCCGAAAACCGACGTGCGCGACTTGCTATACTGATCCAGACCGACCGAGAGGTGCTCCCATGGGTTTCCGCCTGCGAATGGGGTCCGTTGGATCCGCGGCCTTCGTCGTCTCGCTGCTGCTCGCTGCCGCCGCGGCGGCGCAGACGCCGCGGGTGCTCATCGGCGACATGGCATGTGTGCCGAATAACGGCCACGCGGTGGCGCAGGCGGTGGCGGGCCCGCTCCTCGCCGGCTCGCAGGTCCGCATCTACTTTCGCCGCCAGGGCTATGGCGACTTCTACTGGGTGCCGGCGCGCCCGACCTCTGACGGCAGGCAGTGGGGCGTGCTGCCGGTGCCCGAGCCCGACAACCACCAGGCCGAGGTCTACGCCGCGGTGGTGGCACCCAACGGCGTGCCGGTCGCGCAGTCGCGCATCATCGTCGTGCCCGTGCAGGACAACTGCCGCTCCCAGCTCGACAACATGCAGACGGCAGACGCCACCCATCTGACCGTGGGTGAGACTTCCCTCGGCCAGAAGTTCCGCAAGGTGGCCTGGTGGCAGTGCGAGGGCATCCGCGAGCGCGTCGACGTACGCGGCGAGCGTCGCGACGACGAGGCCTGCCTGCCGATCGCCTGGTGGGAGCGGCCCGAGATGCTGGCGCCCCTGGTGCTGGTCTCGGGGGGTGGGGTGACCACCGAGGTGATCCCACCGACGCCGCCCCAGCTGTCGGAAGTCAATCCGTAGCGCCGCCGCGCGTCGGGCCCCGGAGGGTGTCGAGCCGGGCGTCGTTCACCGCCGCTATTCAGCCTCCGTGCCGGTGGCGAGCCGCACGAGCAGCGGATAGACCCGCTCCGGCGCGAGCTCGGCGAGCCGCGTTCGTGCGGCTGCGAGGAGCCGCTCGCGCAGCGCGGCGTCGGTGAGCAGCCGGCGCACCTGCGCCACCCATTCATCGGCAGTGCTGGCGACCAGCAGGTCGCGCTCCCCCTCGCCGCCGGCGCCCGCGGCGGCGAACGGCGAGGCCACCACCGGCACGCCCGCCGCCCACGCGTCGAGCACCTTGAGCGGCACCCCTGAGCCGCAGCGCAGCGGCGCCACTGCCACGGCGGCGGTGGCGAGCAGCGCGCGCAGGTCCGGCGGCCGCGCCACCAGGGTCCCCCCAGCGCGCGCCAGCCGCCGGGCGAGGCTCGCCGGCGGGCGATCGCCTGCCACCAGCAGGCAAGCGGCGGGGAAGGCGCGCCGCAGCGCCGGCCAGATCTCGCCGAGAAGGTGGCGCAGGGCGTCGCGATTGGGAAAGTAACCGAGGTTGCCGCTGAACATGAGGGTCGGCGCGTCGAGGCGCGCGACCGGCGCGGTGATGACGTCGGGCGGTGCCGCCACCGCCACCGGCGCCACCGCCAGGCGTGACGCCTGGTGGGGATGGGCCGCGGCGAGCGCGTCGCGGTCGCGGGCGCAGACGACGAGGCCGCGCCGCGCCGCGCTCAGCATTCGCTCCTCACTCGCTTGCAGCCTGGCGGCCTCGTGACGCAGCAGCGGCCGCAGCAGCGGGTGGTCGACCCGGGCGCGGGTGGCGGCATTGAGCGACAGGGCGTCGACGAGATCGACCACCAGCGGCGTCGTGCCGACGTCGCCGAGGTGCGGCAGCAGGCGCACGAGCTGCAGCACCACGAGATCGTGGCGCGGCGCCAGCTCGCGGAGGCGCCGGCCGAGGTCCGGCTGGCGGAAGGGCAGCGCCTGCAGCGGCCAGCCCTGCCGCAGCGCCGGGGCCGCTGCAACGGCGGCGAACGCGGGCCGCCGGAGGCGATAGGTCTGTCGCTGTACGCCGGCGCCGGGAGGCGGCTCGCCTTCTGCCGCGGGCGCCAGCAGGGTCACTTCGTGGGCGGTCGCCAGCGCCTCCACCATCTGGCTTGCGCGCAGCTGATCGCCGCGCCAGGGCGGCCAGGGCGGCCGCCCGGTGGCGATCAGCACTCTCAAAGGCCGGCGTCCCCGCCGGCGAGGGTCACCGCGCCGGGAGCGACCCGCGCTGGCGCCAGCGGCCGCCAGATGAGCAGGTGTGGCCCCGCGGTGACGCGTAGCGCTAGCCGCAGCGTGGTGCCGGTACCTAGCGGGAAGCAACCCACCGTGACGCCGTCCCAGACCAGCTCGGCGACGCTGCCTTCGGGCGGCGCCAGGTCGACGGCGAGAGCGAGCCCCGGTGCCGCCCGTGCCGCCAGCAGCTCGAGCGTCGCCTCGTTGCCGTGGTAGCGCCACGCCTCGGCACCCCAGGCAGTGGCCTGCGGCGCCGGGGCCGGCTGGCTCTCTCCCCGCGCTGCCGCCAGGCGCTCGCGGGCGCGCAGGTAGGGCCAGCGCTGCCGGTAGCTGTGGTGCACCTGCTCGAGCGTCGCCGCCGCCTCGTCGAGGTGGCCGCGAGCGAGCAGCAGCTCCGCCTTGGCGGCGGCGTAGGGCGCCCACTCCTCGCTCCACAGCCGCTGCTCGCGGCGCTCCCACAGCTCGCCGCGCGCGAGGTCGCCGGCCGCCAGCGCGGCGAGCGCCGCCTGCTCGGGTGGTAGCTCGGCCGCCAGGCTGGCCACGCGCGCCAGCACCGGAGCCGGCAGTGTCGGCTGGCCGAGCTGCCAGAGCGGCAGCGCCCAGCGCAGCCAGCCGGCCAGCGCGTCGGCCCGCGACCCACCGACCGGTCCCGGCGGCAGCGCCTCGATGGCGCGGTCGAAGAGCTCGAGGGTGCGCCGGTCGGGCGGCGCCGCCGCGGCGACGGCGAGCAGGGTCTCGCGGGCGCCATGCTCGTCACCGCCGGCCAGCCGCTCCTCCGCCTCGGCCAGCCGCTGCTGCTGCTCGCGCACGACGAGCGGCAGCCAGCGGTGGCGGGCCGCGCAGTAGCCAGCCCAGTCCTGGGCGCGCAGGTCGGCCTGCTGCAGCAGCTCGTAGGGACGCGGGCCGGGCGGCAGCACCGCCTCGAGGGCGCTCCAGCTGCCGGCGAGCGCCGCCCAGGCGGGGAGCAGCTGAACCAGCGTGTCGGGATCGTGGAACGCTTCGCGCAGCAGCGCCCGCGCCGCGGCACGGTCGCGGTCCGAGAGCGCCTCCCAGGCGATCAGGTAGGCGGTCGCCAGCAGGCGTCGCGGCGCCGGGTTGCCGGGTGCCAGCCGGATCGCCTGCTGCAGGGGCGCGCGCCAGACGTCGAGGTCGCGGTAGAGAGCCTCGTTGCGAGAGTGCCACGCCAGCAGCAGGCGAGCGCCGCCGAGCGCCATGGGCGCTTCGTAGGAGCTGGGGCGTCGGCGCCACGCGGCGCGCGCCTCGGCGGCCGCCAGCGCCAGCCGTTCATCGATGCGGCGGGCCTCGGCGGCGGCCTCGGCGGGCGGCAGCTTCGCCAGCCCGCTGGTATCGAAGCTCTCGCCGACGAGCAGCCGCGCGAGGGACACCCGCGATGCCTCGGGGTCGAGGTCGCGCCGAGCGCGGCTGGCTGCTTCGCTGTGACGCGCCGTCGCGCCGGTCGACTGCCAGAGTCGCTCGCGGGCGGTGCGAGTGGCGGCTTCGTGCCGGCACTGCAGCGCGGAGGCGCCGACCAGCAGCAGCGCCGCCACGGCTCCGGCCCAGCGCCAGGGCGAGGGGCGCTGCCGGCGCTGGCTGTTCGAGCCGTGCGGTATTGCCGTAGCGTCGAGATGGTTCGTCGCCTGGCTCCTCGGAAACGCCCGTGCGTCGCGGAGTATCGTAGCGAACGTTGCGATTTCGAGCCGAAGCGCTCCCCGGGCGCCGCGCCAGCCGGCACCGGCCCGCCGCCATCGCCTGGTCGTCGCTCGCCCTCTCCTGGACCCTGCTCGTGTGGGTGCTGCTCACCGCTCCGCAGACCCCGGAGAGCCAGCTGGTCGATGCCTTGCTGCCAGCGCTGTTGCGCCCCTGGCAGGACAAGCTCGCCCACCTCATGCTCTTCCTCGTACAGACGCTGCTGGTCGAGCGCGCGGCGAGCGCGCGCCGCCGGCCCGCCTCGACGCGTGACCGCTGGCATGCCCTGCTGCTGGCCATCGGCTGCAGCCTGGCGCTCGGCGCCGCCACCGAGCTGCGTCAGCGCACCATCCCCAGCCGCGACGCCGATCCCCTCGACTTCGCCGCCGATGCCGCCGGGGCCGCGACCTGGGCGGGGACGCTGGCCCTCAGCCGCCGCTACGCGCGAGCTCGGGCTCCGGCGTGACCGGCTCGTACTGCGCCAGCACCGACTTGGGGTCGCCGTCGGCCACCACCCGCCCTTCGGCCAGCCAGAGGCAGCGGCCGCACTCGTCGATGAGGATCTTGCCCATGTGCGACACCATCAGCACGGTGGCGCCGCTCTGCAGCACCTCTTGCAGTCGCCGGTGGCACTTGAGCTGGAAGGCGGCGTCGCCGACCGCCAGCACCTCGTCGAGGATCAGCACCTCGGGCTTCCAGGCGGTGGCGATGGCGAAGCCGAGGCGCGCCACCATGCCCGACGAGTAGTTGCGCAGCGGTGCGTCGATGAACTCGCCGAGCTCGGCGAAGTCGACGATGCTGTCGAAGCGTTCGCTCACGGAGCGGCGGCTGCGGCCGAGCAGCAGGGCGTTGAGGAAGACGTTCTCGCGCCCGGTGAGCTCGGTGTCGAAGCCGGTGCCGAGCTCGAGTAGCGGCGACACGCGGCCGCCGACGCTGACGCGGCCACGGGTGGGCTTGAGGATGCCGGAGATCACCTTCAGCAGCGTGCTCTTGCCGGCGCCGTTGCGGCCGACGATCCCCACCACCTCGCCGCGCTCGACGCTGAAGCTGACGTCGCGCAGCGCCCACAGCTCGCGGTAGGTGAGCATGCCGCGCAGCATGTGGATGGCGTACTCCTTGAACGAGGGGATGCGCTGGCGCGCCAGCCGGTAGCGCAGGGCGACGTTGTCGAGCTGGATGACGGCCGGCATCGCGGCGCTCTCAGACGTAAAAGGGAATGCGGTCGGCGGAGCGGTGGAAGCTCCAGGCGCCGATGACGAAAGCAGCGACGGCGACGGCGAGTGCCACGGAGAGGTGCGCCAGCGGTGGGATCTTGCCGTAGTAGATGGGGTCGCGGAAGACCTCGAGGATCGAGCGCAGCGGGTTGAAGCGCACGAACCAGCGGTAGCGCTCGGGGAGGATGCTCATCGGATAGATGATCGGCGTGGCGTACATGGCGAGCATCATCAGCACGCCGACGACCTCGACGACGTCGTAGAAGAAGACCGCCAGCGGTGACAGCAGGAGACCGGCGCCGAGGGTGAAGATGGCGGCGATGGCGATGGCCACCGGCAGGAAGAACAGCGAGGGGCCGAGGTGGTGCCCGGTGACCAGCAGCAAGCCGAACAGCGGGATCAAGGCGAGGAAGAAGTTCACCACCCCGGCGATCACAGTGGCCACCGGAAAGATCGCCTGCGGCACCGGCAGCTTCTTCAGCAGCGCGGCGTTGCTGCGCAGGCTGTTCATCGAGCTGATGATGCTCTGCGAGAAGAAGTTCCAGAACATCAGCCCGGCGAGCACGAAGACCGGGTAGTTTTCGAGCTGACCGCGGAAGATGGAGCTGAAGACGAGGTGGAGCACCAGCATGGTCAGCAGCGGCTGCAGCATCGTCCACAGGAAGCCGATGCTCGAGCGCTTGTAGCGCACGGTCAGCTCGCGGGCGATGAGCGTGAGGAGCAGGTCCCGATAGGTGAAGAGCCGGCGCATGGGGATTGCCCGCCGCGAGGCGGGTCAACGGGTTGTACTACGTTCCTCCGGCGGCGGCAAGTCGGCTGCCGGCGGCTCGCTGGCGGCGCGGGCCGCCGCGGCGGCCGCCCGCAGCGCCTGCCGCTCGGCGGCGGCGTGGGCGCGGCGCTCGCCGCCGCGCAGGCCGTCGGCGGCGAGCAGCAGCCGCTGGACGGCACCGCCCAGGCGCAGCAGCCGGGCCGTGGCGCGGCCGCCGGCGGCGCCCCGCCGCTTGGCCGCCCAGCGCACCAGGTCGGCCCACAGGAGAGGGGCGTTGTGGCGCGCTGTCGTCACCCCACGCGCCTGGCGTACCGTCACCCCCTGGTGGTGCACCAC
>DASYUP010000591.1:0-12590 GCA_036001185.1 Thermoanaerobaculia bacterium | reverse complement strand
ACCTACCTGCGGGCGGTCGCCTACCTCACCGGCGGCGACAGCGCCGAGGACGTGGTGCTGATGGGCGGCGCCGGAGTCGAACGCGGCGCGGTGGACGTCGACCTGGTGGAGGTGTACACCGCGGCCTTCGACGAGCACGGGCGGCCGGTGCAGGACCTCGCCGGCACCGACTTCGAAGTGCGCGAGGACGGCCGGCCGCAGACCATGCGCAAGTTCCAGAAGGTCACCAATCTGCCGCTGCAGTTCGGGATGCTGGTCGATACCTCGGCGTCGATGGCGGATAGCCTGCCCGAGGTGCAGCAGGCGGCGCTCGGCTTCTTCCGCGACTCGCTCGAGCCCGCCGATCGCGCGGCGGTGCTCACCTTCAGCGAGGAGCCGCGCCTGGCGACGCCGTTCACCGGCGACCTCGAGAGGCTGTCGGCCGCGCTCGTCGGGCTCAAGGCCGAGCGCGGCACGGCGCTGTGGGACAGCCTGGTCTTCGCCCTGCACTACTTCCAGGGCACGCCGGGCCGGCGGGCGCTGCTGGTCTTCTCCGACGGCGCCGACCGCGGCAGTAAATACACCTTCGATCAGGCCCTCGCCTACGCCGAGCACTCGGGCGTCTCGGTGTACGCCATCAGCTTCGGCGGCGCCGGCACCTCGCTGCTCGAGGGCGCGCGCCGGCTGGGCAAGCTCACCGAGGCCACCGGCGGCCGCGCCTTCGTCCTCGGCGGGGTCGGCGAGCTGGCGAAGACCTACGATGCCATCGACGAGGACCTGCGCTCGCAGTACCTGCTGGTCTACCAGTCCGACGGCAACGGGCCGGGCTTCCGCGCCGTCGACGTGCGGGTGCGGCGGCCGGGGGTCACCACCCGCGCCATGCGCGGCTACATTCCCTGACCCGTCGAATCACGGCGGCGCCACGCGCTTCTCGATCCGGCGGTCGGGTACCAGCCAGATGAGCGCCACCCCGACGTAGAGGGCGATGGCCGCCCAGCGCTGCACGAAGGCGAGCGGGATGGCGGCGGCGTAGGCGAGCATCGACAGCTTGCCCTTGGCGTCGTCGCCCACCGCGGAGGCGAGCCTCGACCCCGGGCCATGGGCGGCGATGATGGTCCGCTGCAGGAGGGTGTAGGCGATCGCCGCCAGCAGCAGCACCACGCCGTAGAGGGCGGTGGGAAGGGGCGCCGCGCCGTTCTCTCCCATCCAGGCGGTGACGAAGGGCGTCAGCGACAGCCAGAAGAGCAGGTGCAGGTTGGCCCACAGGATGCGGCCGTCCACCCGCTCGACGGTGTGCAGCATGTGGTGGTGGTTGCTCCAGTAGATGCCGAGGAAGACGAAGCTGAGCACGTAGCTCGAGAAGACCGGCAGCAGTGGCCGCAGGTCGACAAGGCTGGCGCCGTGCGGCACGCGCAGCTCGAGCACCATGATGGTGATGAGGATGGCGATCACGCCGTCGCTGAAGGCCTCGAGGCGGTTGCGATTCATGGCGACAGCAGCTCCCCGCAGGCGGTGACGGCGGCGGCGACGTCGGCGTGACGCAGGTAGAGCGGGTGCAGGCCGAAACGCAGCAGGTCGGGAGGACGGAAGTCGCCGATCACGCCGCCGGCCCCGAGCGCCGCCACCAGCGCTCGCCCGCGCGGATGCCGCAGCGACACCTGGGCACCTCGCCGCGCCGCCTGGCGCGGCGAGGCGACGGTGACCCCGAGCGGCGCGAGCTCGCGGTCGGCGAGGGCGATGAAGAGCTCGCCCAGGCTGCTCGACCAGCAGCGGACCATGTCGAGGTCGATGCCCTGCCAGGCGACCAGCGCCGCATCGAGCGCGGCGAGCGAGAGGATGGGTGGAGTGCCGCAGAGGAAGCGGTCCACCCCGGGCGCCGGACGGTAGGCGACCTCGAAGCCGAAGGGATCGGCGTGGCCCAGCCAGCCGGGCAGTGGCGAGCGCAGCTCCGCCTGCAGGGGCCGGCGGACAACGAGGAAGGCCGGCGCCCCGGGACCGCCGGCGAGGAACTTGTAGCCGCACCCCACCGCCAGGTCGACTCCCCACTCGGCGAGCCGCAGTGGCAGGGCGCCGACCGAGTGCGAGAGGTCGGCGAGCAGCAGCGCACCGTGGGAGTGTGCGGCCTCGGCGAGCGGCGCGAGGTCGAAGAGCTCCCCGGTCCGGAAGTCGACGTGCGAGAGGGTGACGACGGCCGTGCGCCCGTCGACGGCGGCGGCGAGGTCGGCCGCCGGCACGGTCACCAGCTCGGCTCCCCACTGCGCCGCCGCCGCCTGCGCCATGTAGAGGTCGGAGGGGAAGTTGCCCGCCGGCGCGACGAGACGGCGCCGCCCCGGCCGCGCCGCCAGCGCGGCGCCGAGCAGCTTCCAGAGGTTCACCGAGGTGCCGTCCGCCACCGCCACCTCGTCGCCGTCGACTCCGAGGAAGGGAGCGAGCCGCCCCGCCACGCGCCGCGGCAGATCGAGCCAGCCGGCATCCCACGAGCCGATGAGCCCGACGCCCCACTCCCCCTCGATCACCTGCGCCACGCGCTCGCGCACACCGACGGCCGGCGCGCCGAGGGAGTTGCCGTCGAAGTAGAGGATGCCCGCCGGCAGCGGGAAGCGCGCGCGGTACGGCGCCAGCGGGTCGTCGCGATCGAGCGCCGCGACATCAGCGCGCGAGAGCATGGCCTCCAGCATAGGGTGGGGATCGACCCTCCTCGGTGGGGCGGACCTCGACGTGGCGGCGCACGAACTCCGCCACCCGCGCGAGCGCCCGCTCGCCGGCGTCGAGGATGCCGGCGTAGAGAGGCCAGACGTGCACCAGGTCGGGCCAGGGCTCGAAACTGACCGCCACGCCGGCGGCTGCCAGCGCCCGCGCCACCAGCGCCGCGTCGTCGTAGAGGCACTCCGCCTCCCCCACCTGCACGAGCGTCGGCGGCAGGCCGGCGAGCTCGCCGTAGAGCGGCGAGGCGCGCGGGTCCCGCGCGTCGCTTCCCTGCAGGTAGAGCGCCGCCATCCCCTCGAGGCTCGCGCGGTCGACCAGCGGATCCCGTCCCGCGCGACCGTCGATCGAGCTGGCGGTGGAACCGAGGTCGGTCCACGGCGAGAGGACGAAGAGCGCCGCCGGCAGCGTGGCTGCGCGCCGGGCGGCGCTGCTCGCCACCGCCAGGGCGAGGCCGCCGCCGGCGGAGTCGCCGCCGAGCGCCAGGCGCGCCGGATCCGCGGTGCCGGCGAGCGCTTCCCAGGCGACGAGCGCGTCCTCGAAGGCCGCCGGGAAGGGGTGCTCCGGCGCCAGCCGGTAGTCGGGCAGCACCACCGCCGCGCCGGCGTGGTGCGCCAGTCGCGCCGCCAGGGCCCGGTGGGTGGCCGGCGAGCCGAGACAGTAGCCACCGCCGTGCAGGTAGAGGATGGTGGGGGCGCTCGCCGGCAGGCCCGCAGCGGGCTCGACGCGCTCCGCCGGCACGCCGCCGAGCTCCACGCTCGCGACGCGACAGGGGGGCGGCGCCGGCAGCCGGTCGATGAAGGTCTGGAAGCCGCGGCGGCGCGCCGGCAGGTCGGCGAAGCCCTGGCGGCCGGCCAGGCGCAGAACCAGGAGCAGCCGCGGCAGGTCACGGTCGACGCCAGCTTCCGCCATCGGAGCGCATCGTACCCGCGCTGCTAAGATCCGGCGCGCCGCGCCGGCGGCATCCGATGGCCAAACCCTCCCCCCGCATCGGCATCTTCGGCTGGGGCATCGTCGCGCCGCGCTCGCCCGACGTCGCGGCCTTCGAGCGCAACCTCTCGCAGAGCGAGAGCTGGCTGTCCCCCTTCCGCGGCTTCGGCCCCAGCAACTTCCTCGTCGGCGTCCCCGAGTTCGACTTCGCCGCCTACAAGCCCTGGATCGACGCCCGCTTCGAGCCGCGCAAGTTCGCGCAGCTCGACGAGAAGATGGGGCCCAACGCCAAGTACGCCATCGGCGCCTTCATCCAGGCGCTGGCGCAGAACCCCGGCCTCGAAGAGGCGCTGCGCGACCTCGGCGGCCAGGCGCACGTCTACGTCGCCACCGGTCTCGGCGACCTGTCGGTGACCTACGACCTCTCGGTGCACTACCACCACGCGCAGCGCCACTGGGACCGCTTCTGGTGCGGCGAGAAGCACCACCCCGAGCTCGCTGCCTACCGCCGGCTCGACGGGGCGGCGAGGGCGCAGCGACGCGCCGAGCTGGGGGCGCCGACGGATCCCGCCGACCTGCTGCCCGAGGACCCCACCCTCGACGACGCCCTCGACGCCTGGTTCCACTTCTGGATCGAGCGCAGCAGCGGCCTGCGGCAGTACCTCGCCGAGGCGCGGGTCATCGAGGCCGAAGGCGTCGGCGTCGACGTCGAGCACACCAAGGGCAACGTCATCCGCCGCAAGGCGGCGGCGCGCAAGAAGCTCAACCAGCGCTACGGCTGCCCGCCCGAGCCGTGGACCAGCGTCGACGCCCAGCTGCTGTGGAACATCCCCAATATCGCCGCGGCGCAGATCTCCATCCTCGGCGGCATCACCGGCCTGGCGATGGCGCCGGTGGGCGCCTGCGCCAGCTTCGGCATCGGCCTGCGCATGGCCCTCAACGCCATCGAGCTCGGCCAGGCGAAGGCGGTGGTGGTGGGCACCACTGACGGCCCGCCCCACCCGCTCACCGTCGGCGCCTTCTTCAATGCCCGCGTGCTCGCCACCCATGGCGAGGTGAGCAAGCCGCTCACCGGCATGCGCGGCACCCACGTCGCCGGTGGGGCGGCGGTGTGGATCGTCGGCGACGCCGACTACCTCCAGGGGCTGGGCATGAAGCCGCTGGGCCTGGAGATCCTCGGTGTCGGCACCAGCTCGGACGCCGACCACATCATCACCCCCTCGGAGGAAGGGCCGCGCACCGCCATCCTGCAGGCGCTGCACGAGGCGGGGGTGACGCCGCCCGAGGTGGCCGCCTGGGACATGCACGCAACCGCCACCCCCGGCGACTGGACCGAGCTGCTCACTGCCCTCTCGGTCTTCCCCGAGGCGAAGGCGATCACCGCTCGCAAGGGGACTTTCGGCCACGGCATGTCGGTGTGCGGCGGCTGGGAGCTCACCGCCCAGCACCTCGGCGTCGCCCGCGGCGTGCTGCACCCGGTGCACGTCTCCGAGGACGAGCTGCACCCGCTGGTGCAGCCGCACGTCAAGCGGCTGGTGCGCGGCCAGCCGGTGCCCATCGAGGGGCGGGTGACCGGCAAGATCAGCATGGGTGTCGGCGGGGTCAACTCCTGCGTCATCTGCCGTCGCTGGGAGTGATGACCCTCAGCGTCGCGGTCGCGTCCGCCCCCGCGCCGCCTCCACCCAGACCCTGACCTCGACGAGCCGCGGCACGTCCTCGCCGGTGGCGTCGCCGAGCGCCCGCAGCAGCGCGGCGAGCTGCTCGGGGTCCCGCCGGCCGAGAGTGGCCACGTCGTCCACGCCGACGGCGGCGAGCTGGCCGGCGGCGCGCGTCCCCATCCCCTTGTGCAGGGCGAGCCGCGACTGCGCGGCGGCCCCGGCGACCAGTGCCGGCGGCAGGTGGGCGGCGGCCGCCAGGCCGGCAACACCCTGGCGCTCGACGGCGCGCACCAGGCGCTCGGGCGTGGAGATGCCGGCGCCGGCCAGCCGCAGCGCGTCGTCGGCGCCGAGAGCAGCGAGCTCCTGCAGCAACGGCCGCCGCGAGCGCACGGTGTGCCCGAGCGCGTGCTGGTAGACCTTCCAGCAGGCGAGCGCGGCGACCAGCCAGACGGCGATGGCGACGCCGCGGCGCAGCTGCTGCCGCGGCCGGCCGCCGGTCGCCGCCGTCGGACCCAGCGCCCACTCGACGAGCGACCAGGTGGCGAAGGCTCCCAGCGACAGCACCGGGAAGCCGAGGAAGCCGAGCAAGGGCATCTCGAAGAGCTTGAGGCGGTCGAAGAAGGGAACGGTGTAGATCCACTTGCAGCGCGCCCAGAAGTTGAAGAGCTCCCACGCCAGCCCGGCGAGCATGCCGCCGGCGAGCAGGTCGAGCAGCCGCCGCGGCCGCCCCTGCGAGAGGTCGCGCAGCAGCGACTCGCCGCCCCGTCGCCAGTTGACGAGCTCGCAGGGGAAGAGCGTCGCCCCCCAGACGAGGGCGAACGCCTGGCGCGGCCAGATCAGCGGCGCCACGATGCAGGCGACGGCCAGCGCGGCGAGGGCGAGCTCCAGCCGCCGCCCCACTCGCAGCGGCCGCCAGCGCACGCCGGCGAAGGTGCCGGTGGCCGCCACCAGCTCGGCGTGCAGCAGGCAGGCCGGCAGCACGGTGGCGAAGGCGAGCACCGAGACCAGCAGCTGCAGCCGGTCGTCGCGCAGGGCGAAGACGTAGTACCAGTTCTCGAGCCGCAGGTTGTAGGCCTCGTAGAGGTACCAGAAGGGCACCGACCAGGCGGCGAGCACGAGGAGCCGCCGTCCCTGTGCCGCCATCCACGAGCGCCGCGCGCGGGCGTAGACCAGGGCGTCGACGATCAGCAGCCAGGAGTACCAGGCGAACAGGTACCAGAGGGCGTCCCAGCCCGGCACGTCGGTGGCGAGGGTCCACACCCCCAGCGCCAGCAGTGGCAGAGCCAGCAGCGACCACCAGGGAGCGCGCGCGGCAGGGGCATCGACGGGCACGCCGGGATGATAGCGGCGGTGTGGGCCTTGGCAGAGGTCGTACAATCGCCGCGGCATGGCGATCTTTCGGCGGAAGTTCCGCCTCACCGCCTGCGCCACTACCGGTGGCTGAGCGGCGAAGCTAGGTCCGGGGGACCTCTTCGCGATGCTCGGTCCGGTGCTGGCGAGCGGAGGACGCGACCGGGTGCTGGTGGGCCCGGAGACCTCCGACGATGCCGGTGTGTACCTGCTCGGCGAGCGCGCCCTCGTCGCCACCGCCGACTTCATCACCCCGGTGTGCGACGAGGCGAAGGTCTTCGGCCGCATCGCCGCCGCCAATGCGCTCTCCGACGTCTACGCCATGGGCGGCGAGGCGCTCTTCGCCCTCAACCTCTGCTGCTTCCCGGGCGATCTGCCGGCCGGGGTGGGCAGCGACATCCTGCTCGGCGCCGGCGAGGCGCTGGCGGAGGCCGGGGCGGCGCTGCTCGGCGGCCACTCGGTGGAGGACCGCGAGCTCAAGTTCGGGCTCGCCGTCGTCGGTGAGGCGCCGCGCGAGCGGCTGCTCACCAACCTCGGCGCGCAGCCGGGCGAGCGCCTGCTGCTCACCAAGCCGCTGGGCACCGGGGTGCTGATCAACGCCTACAAGTTCGACCGCCTGGACGAGGCCGGGCTGCAGCCGGCGATCGCCGAGATGACGCGGCTCAACCGCGTGGCCTCGCAGCTCGCCCTCGCCCACGGAGTGAGCGCCGCCACCGACGTCACCGGCTTCGGCCTGCTCGGCCATGCCTGGAACATCGCCCGCGGCTCGCGGGTGGGGCTGCGCATCGCCTACGACGCGCTGCCGGTGCACGCCGCCTTCCTCCGGCTGGCGGCGGCGGGGGTCACCACCGGCTGCACGGCGGCCAACCATCGCAACGTCGAGGGCAGCGTCGAGATGCGCCGGCAGCTCTCCGCGGCGCAGGCCGACCTGCTGGTCGACCCGCAGACCTCCGGCGGGTTGCTGCTCAGCGCTCCCGCCGCGCGCACCGAGGCGCTGCTCGCCGCCCTCGTCGCCGGCGGCCACCGCGCCGCCGTCATCGGCGAGGTGCTGCCGGGGCCGGCACGCCTCGAGATCGTCTGAGCCTCGAGAGCTCGTGACGAGTCGAGCCGCGCCAATGACGGGGCGGTCGCGGCCCTCCCTCGCAACCCCCTGGTACACTGCGGCCGCCGCGACCATCGCGCCCACTCCCACCGCGGCCGACCATGATGACCGCACCCACCGCCATCGGCCGTTACGAGGTGCTTCGCGAGCTCGGCAAGGGGGCCATGGGCACCGTCTACCTGGCGCGCGACACCGCCCTCGAGCGGCTGGTGGCGCTCAAGACCTTCCGCTTCGCCGGCGCCGAGACCGACCTCGAGGATTCCGCCGTGAATCGCCGCCGCACCCTGCGCGAGGCTCAGCGCGCCGGCGTCCTCTCGCACCCCAACGTCATCACCATCTTCGACCTGGTGGAGGCCGAGAGCGGCAGCAGTGCCTACATCGTCATGGAGTACGTCGAGGGCACCGGCCTCGACGCGCGCCTGCGCCAGAGCGGGCCGCTGACGCTCGCCCAGGCCGCCCCGCTGGTGGCGCAGATCGCCTCGGCCCTCGACCATCTGCACGCCCGCGGCATCGTCCATCGTGACGTCAAGCCCGGCAACGTGCTGGTCACCGAGGACGGACGGCTGAAGATCACCGACTTCGGCGTCGCCCGCACCGAAGACCCGGCCCACACCCTCGACAGCGAGATCTACGGCACGCCGTATTACATGTCGCCGGAGCAGATCCAGGGGCAGCCGCTCGACGGGCGAAGCGACGTCTTCTCGCTCGGCGTGCTGATCTACGAGATGCTCACCGGGCGCCGGCCGTTCCCCGGCACCACCGTCGCCGAGGTCGCTCACCGCATCGTCTACGAGCCCGGCGCCGAGCCGACGGTCGATGGCAAGCCGCTGCCCGGTGCCGCGCAGGAGGTGCTGGCCAAGGCCCTCGCCAAGGACCCCGCCGAGCGCTTCGCCACCGCCGGCGCGCTGGCGACGGCAGTGCAACAGCTCGCCGAGGGATCGGCCCGCCTCGAGCTCGGTGACACCACGGCGTTCCCGCGCAGCCGCTGGGGCACGTCGCCGCCACCGCGGCGCCCGGCGCTGCCGCGGCCGCCGCTGGTGCTGGCGGCGGCGCTGGCGCTGGTCCTGGTGCTGGTGGCGGCCGGCGTTGCCTACGTACGCTGGCAGCGCGGCCCGCAGCGCGGCCACGCCGACGGCGAGCTGCAGGCGCGGCAGATCGGCTACGTCAAGCTGGTCACCGAGGGACGGCGGCTGCTCGACACCGGCGACCCGCAGGGCGCGGCGCTGCTCTTCCAGGCCGCCGAGGGCCTGGCCATCGACCCCGCCGGCGCCCGCCGGCTGCGCGACGAGGCCGAGCACCGAGCCGAGGAGCAGGGCGCCCACCTGCAGCTGCTCGACGCCCGGCAGGCGCTCAGCGCCGGCCGCTATGACGAGGTGATCGCCACCGCCCGCCAGATGATGGCGACCCGCTCCGGCCGCGAGAAGGCGGAGGGGGTGCTCGCCGACGTGCAGGACGCGCTGGCGCGCAGCGCCGCCGCCGCCGCCGTCGCGCGGCCCGCCCCCCCCCCGTCCCCCCTCGCGCCCATCCCGGCGCCGATCGCCGCCGTGCCGACGCCAACACCGCTGCCCGGCGTCGACTACGGCGTGCTGCGGGTGGAGCTGCGCTCGCAGGCGCCGAAGGGAGTGCTCACGGTGTGGGTCGACGACCGCCAGGTGCTGCGCGAGCCCTTCGAGTTCTACCAACGCGACGGACTCTTCCGCCGGCGGCCGGTGCCAGGAAGCTGGGCCACCGACCTCACCGTCAAGCCGGGCCGCCACGCCCTGCGCGTGCTGGTCGCCCGTTCCGGCGAGAAGGCCGTGGTCGCCACCCTCGAGACGCCGATCGAGGCCGGCACCCTCCGCACCCTCTCCATCCTCGTTCCTCCCGCCGGCGACCTGCAGGTGGAGTTACGCTAGCCCCTGACGCCCGCCGGTGACCGGCGGGTGGCCCCCACCGACCGTGAAGCCCTCGCTTGCCGCCGCGCCCGACCCGGCGCCGTTGCCCGCTCTGCCGGCGGCGGCGCCGGCGCCGCTCGTCTCGGTGGTCATCCCCTGCCTCGACGAGGCGGAGACGATCGCCGACTGCGTGCACACGGCGTGGCGGGGGATCGCCGCCAGCGGCCTGCCCGGCGAGGTGCTGGTGGTCGACAACGGCTCGACCGACGGCACCCCCGAACAGGCCGCCGCGGCCGGCGCCCGCGTCGTCCACGAGCGCCGCCGCGGCTACGGCGCCGCCTACCTGCGGGGCTTCCGCGAGGCGCGCGGGCAGTACCTGGTGATGGGCGACGGGGATGGCAGCTACGACTTCGGCGAGGTGCCGCGCTTCGTGGCGCCGCTGCGCGAAGGCGCCGCCGACCTGGTGATGGGCACCCGCCTCAAGGGGACCATCCTCCCCGGCGCCATGCCCTGGTCGCACCGCTGGATCGGCAACCCCATCCTCTCGGGCATGCTGCGGATCTTCTACCGCACCCGCATCTCCGACTCCCACTGTGGCATGCGCGCCTTCAGCCGCGCCGCCCTCGAGCGCATGGGCCTGCGCACCACCGGCATGGAGCTCGCCTCCGAGATCGTCGTCGCCGCGCTGCGCTCGCAGCTGCGCCTGTGCGAGATCCCCATCACCTACCACCCGCGCGGCGGCGTCTCCAAGCTCAACGGGCTGCGCGACGCCTGGCGCCACGTGCGATTCATGCTGCTGTTCTCGCCATCGCACCTGTTCCTCGCCCCCGGCCTCGTGCTGTGCGCCGTGGGGGCTCTGCTGGTGGCGCTGCTCGCCGGCGGTCCGCGGCAGCTGCTGGGACGGGTGTGGGACTACCACGTGTTGCTGTTCGGCTGCCTGGCGGTGGTGCTGGGCTACAACCTGGTGCTCTTCGACCTCTTCGCCAAGAGCTTCTCGATGGCGGCCGGCCTGGCGCCGCCGCGACACTGGTTGGATCGCTTGCAGCGCGGCTTCACGCTGGAGAAGGGGTTGCTGCTCGGCGGGCTCGCCTTCCTCGCCGGGGCCGCCCTCGAGGCGAAGATCTTCCTCGACTGGGTGCGCTCCGGCTACGGAGCGCTGATGGCGGTGCGCGGCATCGTCATCGGCATGACGGCGATGGTGCTCGGCAGTCAAACCGCCTTCGCCTCCTTCCTGCTCGGCCTGACGCAGCTCTCGCGCTCCGAGCCCCGCGGCGGCGATGACGCCGGCTGACGAGGGCGAGTCAGCGCCCGCCGCTCCGCCGCCGGCCGGGCTCGGCAGGCTCCTCGCGCCGTCGCTGCTGCTGGCACTCGGCGCTCTGGCGCTCGCCTGGCGCGAGCGGCCACACCTGGCCGCCTATCGCAGCAACGCCTTCCGCCTCCTCTTCGCGCGCGACGAGCCGGCCGGCGCGGCGCTGCTGGTCGTGCTGCTGCTCGCCGCGCTGGCGCTGGCGTGGCTGCTGCCGGGCGCCGCGGGGAAGTTGCCGGCGCTGCTCGCCCGCCGCGCCGGGTGGGTGGCGTTCGCCGCCTTCCTGCTGCTCGCCCTCGGGGCGCTGACCGTCTACCAGGCGCGGCCCCTGGCGATGGACGAATACGCACCCTGGTTCCAGGCCCACGCCTTCGCGGCAGGGCACCTCGGCGGGCGCCTGCCACCCGACTTGCTGCGCCGGCTGCTGCCGCCGTGGCTGCTCTTCCCCTTCTTCACCGCCTCGCCGACGAGCGGAGCGGTGATCTCCAACTACTGGCCCGGCTTCGCGCTGCTGCTCGCGCCGGCGGCCGCCCTCGACGTCCCCTGGCTGCTCGATCCGCTGCTCGGCGCCGGCTGCCTGCTGCTGCTCGCCGCCCTGGCGGCGCGCTGGACCGGTGTCGCCGCCGCCGCCGGCTGGGCGCTGCTGCTCACGCTCGCCTCTCCGGCGTTCACCGTCAATGCCTTCTCGTTCTATCCGCTGACGGCCCACCTGCTGTGCAACCTCCTATGGATGGCGCTGCTGGTGGAGGGGCGGGCGACGACCGGAGCGGCGGCGTCGGGGGGGACCGCTTCGGATCCGCGACTCACCGGGCGCCCTGGGCGCCTCCTCGGCGCCGGCGCCGTCGGCTCGCTGGCGCTCGTGCTGCACAACCCGGTGCCCCACGCCGCCTTCGCCCTACCGTGGATAGTGGCGCTGGTGCGGCGCCGGGGATGGCGCCCGACGCTGCTGCTCGCCCTCGGCTACCTGCCGCTGGTGCTACTGCTCGGGATCGGGTGGGTGGCGCTGCGGCAGCACGTCGGCGCTGACGCGGTGGCGACGGTGGGCGCCGTGAAGGGTGCGGCGGCGGAAGGCACGCTGCTCGACCGCGCGAGCGCCCTCGCCGGCGGTGCCTTCTCCCTGCCTCATCGCTGGTTGCTGCGGGCCCGCCTGCTGGGGATCGTCGAGCTGGTGACCTGGGCTGCCCCTTTCCTGCCGGTGCTGGCGATCTTCGGCTGGCGCGCCACCCGCCGCGGCTCGCCGCTGCGGCTGCTCGCCGCCTCGGCGGCGAGCACGCTGCTCGTCTACTGCTTCGTGCCCTTCGACCAGGGGCACGGCTGGGGCTACCGCTACTTTCACGCCGTCTGGGGCGCGTTGCCGCTGCTCGGCGCCGCCGCGCTGATAGCGCCCCGTGCCGCGCGCTGGCGGGGCGTCGTGCTGGCGGGCGCGTTGCTCGCGCTGCCGGCGGCAAACGCGTTGCGAGCCGCGCAGGTGCGGTCGTTCGTCGCCACGCAACGCGCGCAGCTGCCACCAGTGCCGGCGACGGGACGCCACCTCTGCTTCGTGTCGCTGTTCGGCGGCTCCTACCGCGTCGACCTGCTGCAGAACGATCCCTTCCTGCGCAACCGGGTGTGGATGCTGGCGAGCGCTGGCTTCGCCAGCGATGCGGCGCTGGTGGCGCGGCGGTTTCCGGGGGCGCGGCTCGAGCTGC
>DASYUP010000590.1:0-5931 GCA_036001185.1 Thermoanaerobaculia bacterium | reverse complement strand
GCTACCTCGCCGAGGGCGCGGTGCAGGACAAGGCGGTCGAGGCGCTGGGCCGGGCGGCGACGTTCAAGCCGGCGCCGCCGCCCTGGACGCTCGCCTGGCTCACCGGCCTGGTCGACAAGCAGAACGGCTACCTCGACCAGGCCATCGCCGCCTTCTCCTCGATCGTCGACGCCAGCGGCCCCGAGCTGACCGAGCGCGGCTTCGACTTCTCCAAGGACTACACGCTGCTCGACGAGCTGGGGGAGGCCCTGTTTGAGCGCGCCCGCGTGGAGCGCGGCGCCGAGCGCCAGGCGGCCCGGGTGGCGTTCCTCCGCCGCGCCGCTGCCACCTACGAGCGGGCGCTAGCCCTCGACCCCGAGAACATGGCGGCGCACTACAACCTCGGCCTCATCTACCTGCAGCTCGGCGACCAGCAGAAGGGGCGCGAACACCAGGCGCTGCACCAGAAGTACAAGCCCGACGACAACGCCCGCGACCGCGCGGTGGCCATCGCCCGCGAGCGCAATCCCGCCGCCGACCACGCCGCCGAGGCGATCGTCATCTACGACCTGGCGCGGCCCGGCGCCTTCGAGCTCGACGCCCCGGCGAGCGCGCCGCCGCTCGCCGAGCGCTACGTCGTGCGGCCAGGCGGCACGGTGAAGGCCGGGCCGCTGGTCACCGCGCAGCAGCCGCGGCCTGCCGCCCCGGCACCGGGCGGTCGCCCCTGAGCGGAGTGCGAGGATGACAGAGACCCTGAAGAAGCGCCCCGCGGAGGGCGAGGAGCCACCGCCGGCGGTTACCGGCCCCGACGACGAGCTGGTCCCCGAAGACGACCGCGTCATCGGCCAGGCCTTCCGCTGGTCGCTGTTCACCTTCGCCGGCATCGCGCTGCTGGTGGTGGCGATGGTCTGGTGGGCGCGCCGGGCGCCGCCGGCCAGGCCCGCTGCGGCGATCGCTGCCGCACCGCCGGTGGAGACGCGTGCCGCTGGCGTGCCGCCACCGGTCACCTTCACCGACAGGGCCGCCGTCGCCGGCATCCACTTCGTCCATTTCAACGGCGCCACCGGCGCCAAGCTGCTGCCCGAGACGATGGGCGGCGGCGCCGCCTTCTTCGACCTCGATCGAGACGGCGACGCCGACCTCCTGCTGGTCAACGGCACGTCGTGGCCGGGCGGACCCAAGGTGGCGCACTCGCCGACGGTGTCGCTCTACCGCAACCTCGGCGACGGCCGCTTTGCCGACATCTCCGCCACCCACGGTCCGGGCAGCGACTTCTACGGCATGGGCATCGCGGTGGGGGACTACGACGGCGACGGCTGGGGCGACGCCTTCGTCACCGCGGTGGGCAGGAACCACCTCTTCCACAACGTCGGCGGCAAGCTGGTCGATGTCACCACCGCCGCCAAGGTGGGCGGCGCGCCGGACGCGTGGAGCAGCGGCGCCGCCTTCTTCGACCTCGACAACGACGGCGACCTCGACCTCTTCGTCTGCAACTACGTGCGCTGGTCGCCGGACATCGACCGTCGGCTGGGCTACCAGCTCACCGGCGTCGGCCGTGCCTACGGTCCGCCGCTCAACTACGAGGGCACCTACTCCTACCTCTACCGCAACGACGGCGACGGCACCTTCACCGATGTCTCGGCGCCGGCGGGCATCCGCATCGACAACCCGGCCACCCACGTGCCGGCCGGCAAGGCGCTGGCGGTGCTCCCCATCGACGTCGACCACGACGGTCACGTCGACCTCATGATCGCCAACGACACGGTGCGGAAGTTCCTCTTCCACAACAAGGGAGACGGCACCTTCGAGGAGGTAGGCGAGGCCTGGGGCCTCGCCTACGACCGCGACGGTAACGCCACCGGCGCCATGGGGCTCGACGCCGCTGCCTTCCGCAACGACGGCGAGCTGGGCTTCGTGGTCGGCAACTTCGCCAACGAGATGACCTCGCTCTACGTCTCGCAGGGTGATCCCACCCTGTACGTCGACGAGGCGATCACCGAGGGAATCGGGGCGCCCACCCGGCGGGTGCTCAAGTTCGGCGAGCTCTTCCTCGACTACGACCTCGACGGCCGCCTCGACCTGTTGCAGGCCAACGGCCATCTCGAGGAGGCCATCGACCGCGTCGATCCCTCGCAAACCTACCGCCAGGCGGCGCAGCTGTTCTGGAACGCCGGCCCGCGAGCCGAGCACACCTTCACCCTGGTGCCGCCGGCGAGCGCCGGCGACCTGGCACGGCCGGTGGTCGGGCGCGGCTCCGCCTTCGCCGACGTCGACGGCGACGGCGATCTCGACGTGGTGCTGATGCAGGTGGGGGGGCCGCCGCTGCTGCTGCGCAACGACCAGCGGCTGGGCAACCACTGGCTGCGCGTGCGCCTGCAGGGGAAAGGGAAGAACCACGACGCCATCGGCGCCTGGCTGGAGCTCACCTCCGGCGGTGTGACCCAACGGCGTCAGGTGACGCCCAACCGCTCCTACCTGTCGCAGTCCGAGCTGCCGGTGACCTTCGGCCTCGGCAAGGTGGGCAGCGTCACCTCGCTGGTCGTCACCTGGCCGGACGGCAAGCGCCAGCCGGTGCCGGTGCCGGCGGTAGATCGAGTGCTGACGGTGGAGGAGGCGCCGTAGGCTGACGGCGGCGCCCGCTGCGAGCGAGGTGGGGAGGAGAGAGGCGGGGAGGAGAGGCGGGAAAGGCGGGACGCGCGTAAGCTAGGCGGGAGAGACGGCGAGTGGAGCGACGCGGGCCCCGGTGGCCGTCACCAGCTCGGCGGGGGTGAGTGAGAAGACGGCGTGAGGCGTGCCGGCTGCCGCCCACACGGTGGCGAAGCCGAGCAACCCCTCGTCGAGGAAGGTGGGGATCGGTCGCCGGTGCCCGAGCGGCGGCACGCCGCCGATGGCGTAACCGGTCGCGGCGCGCACGAAGTCAGGATCAGCCTGACGTACCGGCGCGCCAAGCAGGGCGCCGACCCGGCGCTCGTCGACGCGCGTGCCGCCGCTGGCCACCACCAGCACCGGGCCGTCGTCGTCGGCCCGCCGAAAGACGACGGTCTTGGCGATCTCCTCGACGCGGCAGCCGATGGCGGCGGCGGCCTCCTTGGCGGTGCGCGTCGAGGCGGGAAGCTCGACGACGCGACAGGGCAACCCGGCGGCGGCGAGCGCCTCCTGCACCCGGCGGGCGGCGCGGGCGAGACCTTCGTCGCTCAGCGAGCGACTCCGGCCAGCGCCGCGACCCGCGGGGCCGCGGCGGCGCGGCGCCGCGCTGGACAGCCCCGGGCCAGGCGTGCTGGACTGCGTCGATGGAGCTCGCCACCGAGCGGCTGCTGTTGCGCCCCTGGCGGCGCGGCGACGAAGAGGCGCTGGTGCGCCACGCCGACAACCCCAGGGTGTCGCGCTTCCTCCGCGATCGCTTCCCCTCTCCCTACGGCCGCAGCGACGCCGAGCGCTGGATCGCCCACGTCGAGTCGCAGCCAGGCCCGCCGACGGCGTTCGCCCTGGTGGTGGTGGGCGAGCCGGTGGGCGGCATCGGCGTCGAGCCCTTCGGCGACGTCCATCGCGTTGGCGGCGAGCTCGGCTACTGGCTCGGCGAGAGCTGCTGGGGGCAGGGCTATGCCACCGAGGCGGTGCGGGCGATGGTGCCCTATGGCTTCGACACCCTCGGCCTGCTGCGCCTGCAAGCCACCGTCTACGCGCCCAACGCCGCCTCGGCGCGGGTGCTCGAGAAGGCGGGCTTCGTCCACGAGGGGACGATGCGTCGCGCGGTGCTCAAGCGCGGCGAGGTGCACGACGTGCTCCTCTACGCGCGCGTGCGCTAGGGCGTAGGCGCACCGGCGGGCTCTCAGCGGCTCACCGCAGCTCATCGCAGCTCCAGATGGCCGGCGAGCGGGCCGCTGAAGATCGCCTCCGCGGCCGGCAGGTCGGCGAGGAAGCGAAAGTCCGCGAAGTCGAATCCCGGCGCCACCGTGCAGCCGACCAGCGAGTAGGCACCGAGCGGCCGCGCCGCCTGCCAGACGTCGCGCCGCACCACCTGCTGCGGCCGGGCGCCGCCGGCGCCGGCTGGCCCCAGCAGCAGCGGCTCGACGGCGCCGCGAGAGGGGTCGCAGGTGAGCAGCTCGAGCGGGCCGCCTTCGTGGAAGTGCCAGACCTCGTCGAGGGCGACGACGTGCCAGCGGCTGAGCTGCCCGGCGACCAGCAGGTAGTAGATGGTCGTCAGCGCCGTGCGCGCCGCGCCGGCGCGCGTGACGGGGTCCGCCGAGCGATAGACCTCGCGATACCACCCACCCTCGGGGTGGGGCTGCAGCGCGAGAAGCGTCAGCAGCTCGCCGGCGCGAGGGTGCATCAGGAGCTCCGGCGTAGCTCGCGCTCGAGGTCGGTGCGCAGCTCGTCGGCGGTGGCGTGCACGCCTTGCCCCTCCGGCGCCGGCGCCACCGCCACTCCCCAGCCCTCCTCGGCGAGGTTGGGAAGCCAGGCGCTCAGCCACTCGACCAGTGGGATGACGGCGGGCGCGTATTCGCCCCACTCCCCCGTGGCGCACAGCGCGGCGAGCTCGGCCTCTGGCCACACCGGCAGGAAAACCCCGCCCTCCTCGTCACCCACCATCGCCCACCCCTCCTCGTCGCGCAGGCCGAAGAGCCGCTCGGTGGCGGCACAGCGCGCCAGGAAGTGCTGGTAGCGGGCAGCGGGGTCGAGCGCGAGCACCTCGGCGATCTGCGGATCGAGCGGCTCGGCCATTCCGGCAGTCTAACCTCGCCAGCAGTCCAACCTCGCGGTGCTCACGTGCGGTCCTCGTCGAGCTGGCGGGGCAGCAGCGGCAGGGATCGGGCCGCCATCTCGGCCAGCAGCCGTTCGGCGTCGCCGTCGACGACCAGCAGTTGGACAGCCGCTGCTGGCACGAAGCCGGATGCCTCGGCATGGCGCAGGAAGGTGAGCAGCGCGGCGAAGTATCCGGCCACGTCGAGCAGCCCGCAGGGCTTGCGGTGCAGGCCCAGCATCCCCCAGCTCCACACCTCGAAGAGCTCCTCGAGAGTGCCGATGCCGCCCGGCAGGGCCACGAAGGCGTCGGCGAGCTCTGCCATCTGCGCCTTGCGCTCGTGCATCGAGGCGACCACCCGCAGCTCGCTGAGGTTCTGGTGGGCCAGCTCGCGGCCCACCAGGGGCTCGGGGATGACGCCGACGACGGTGCCGCCCGCCGCCAGCGCGCCGTCGGCGAGGGCACCCATGAGCCCCACCCGGCCGCCGCCGTAGACCAGCCGTCGGCCGCCCGCCGCCAGCGTGGCGCCGAAGGCGCGCGCCGCGGAGAGGTAGCGCGGATCGCGGCCGGCGCTCGAGCCGCAGAAGACGCACACGCTCCCGAGCGGCGGCGTGTCGGGCGGCGGCTCCTTCATCCGTACCCAGGGCGCGATCGGCCTAGGCTTCCGGAGCCGCCAGGGCCGAGGCCGAGCGCCGGCGCGCCCGGCGCCACAGCCGTGCCAGCAGCCAGAGCGGCAGCACCACCAGCGCCAGCAGCGGCGCCACCACCACGCCCACCACGATCGCCACGTCGGCGAGCGACTGCAGCGCTCCCACCAGCGTGCGGAAGCTGCTGCGCAGGGTGCCGGTGGGGCTCCAACCGGCGGCGACGATCGGCTTGGCGGCCTCGGTGGGGACCAGCTCCAGGTTGATGGTCGACAGGGCGGTGAGGCTGCGCAGGGTCTGCTGCTCCGCCTGTAGCTGCTCGATGCTGGAGCGGATCTCGGTGAGCTTTTGGTAGACGGCCATGATGTCGTCGACGTCTTGCCGGCGCTGTCGCGCCTCGGTGAGCAGCTGGCGCAGCTCGCCCTCGGTGGCGCGGAGGGTGGTGAGCCGCGCGTCGAGGTCGACCCAGCGCTGGGTGACGTCCTCGGTGCGCACCGATTCACGCTCGACGCTCTCGGCGAGCCCCTTGGCTCGCCGCACGGCGTCCTCGAGACGTTCGACCGGCAC